>JBILAB010000075.1:0-8886 GCA_044354455.1 Crocinitomicaceae bacterium
GTAAGTATTACAAATATGTCAAAGAAATTTAGATGAAAAGATTTTAAATCAATTAATTTAAAATTTAAAAAATCCTGAAAAGTAATGAGCTTATTATTAAATTTTAAACTTAAAAAAGCTAAGTAAATCGCAAGTAAATAAACACTCTGACTAATTAATTTTAGCCAAGCAACACGTCTTCCCTCCATGTTAATATTTGCAGTTTCAACATACTTTTTAAGGAAACGATGGACTATTCTTTTAAGAATTGCGGCAATGAAAAAAATAAGAGCAAGGAAAACTAAATTCCAGAAACAAATTTTAAATGGACCAAGAGAAAAAAGTGTTGTACTTAGCATAACTTATTTTAGTATTATTCTACCTAATTTTTCTGAAATAACTTTTTTTACATTTTCATAAAGCATTTGTTGACCCAACTCGAATAAAATAGCTTCATCTGATAAATCTCCTTTACTAATAGTCGATTTAATTGAGAGCAAATGGTCTTCAACTTTCTTGTATTTAAAATTGTAAATAATATTCATTACTGTTGAATATAAATCATCGCTTTCAGATTTTGTGAAAATACTAAATTTGGTAATCCAATTTGTACTGAGTTCTATTTCTCGACTCTCAATATCCGATACAAAAGAAACGATTTCCTGATCTTCAATTCGTTTGAAATAAGAAGCTGTATAAAATGTTTTTTCGCTCAATCCTTCAATAATTTTATCATATATTTTAATGAATAATGGATATTCAAAAGTCAAAAGATCTTGCTTCAATTCTTGATAAATTAATTCAACCACACTTGTTTTGTGCAATTCATTTGAATCCAATGCCAATGTTTCTATTTCTCTCGTTCCAAAGCAAATCATCATGCGCATTAATTCTTCTTCGTGTTTAAAACGGTGAGCGTCCTCTTTCGTTGGATCAGTCGTTTCTTGACTTTTTACAATATCATTCTCAGGTAGTGGGACTTGATTAAATTCTGGTTCTTGAAATTGTTTAGACAAGCTATTTCTTCGCAAACGCATCAATTCATTGCTAATAATAGATTCTTCAATGTCAAATTGCCGAGCGATTTCCTTCACGTAAACACTTCGTGTTATTTGATCAGGAATAAGTCCTACTGATTGAACTATTTCTCGAATTAAATCTGATTTCTTTAAGGGGTCATTTTCACCATCTTTTAATAAAATCTGAGCTTTAAAGGTGATGAAATCCTGTTTCTGCTCTTTAATAAATAATGCAAGTTCAGAATCGGAATTCTTTTTTGCAAAAGAATCTGGGTCTTCACCATCTGGGAAAAGGACAACTTTAACATTCATTCCCTCTTCCAAAATCAAATCAATTCCTCGAAAAGAAGCTTTAATTCCAGCAGCGTCTCCGTCATATAGAATAGTAAGATTCTTCGTGTAGCGCTTAACTAATTTAACTTGCTCCTTTGTTAAGGATGTGCCGGAAGAAGAAACTACGTTTTGAATGCCCGACTGGTGCATACTTATTACATCCGTATAACCTTCACAGAGCAAACATTCATCGTATTTTACAATTTCACCCTTGGAAAAATATAAGCCATAGAGAATTTCACTTTTATTATAAATAATACTCTCAGGAGAATTAAAATACTTTGCAACTTTCTTATCATTTATGAGCGAGCGTCCACCAAATCCTAAAATACGACCGGAAATACTCTGAATAGGAAATAAAACACGACCACGAAAGAAGTCAAAATGCCGCTCATCCTTTGATTTAACTAGGCCAACTTTTTCCAAATAAGAAAGGGAATATCCTTTTGATAAAGCTGCTTTAGTAAAATCATCACTTACATTCAGGCAATATCCCAATTGAAATTTTTCGATTGTTTCCTTGGTAAATCCTCGTTCTTCAAAATAACTTAATCCAACTGCTTTTCCTTCCGTACTTTCTTGTAAATTTTGATAGAAATAATTTTTTGCAAATTCATTGATAATAAAAAGACTTTCTCGTTCTGTTTTATCAGCTAATTCCCTGGCAGTTGGTTCAGACTCTTCTGGAATTTGAATACCGTATTTGTTTGCAAGAAAGCGTAATGCTTCTGGATACGAAAAATGTTCTTTCTCCATTAAAAAAGTAACTACAGAACCACCTTTGCCAGTTGAAAAACATTTGAAAATTTGTTTTGCAGGAGAAACTACAAATGAAGGCGTTTTTTCGTCGGTAAAAGGACTTAAGCCTTTTAAATTTGACCCAGCTCTTTTTAAGTTCACAAATTCACCAATTACTTCCTCTATTTGAGAAGCTTGCATAATTTGATCGATTATATGTGCTGATATTTTACTCATTATTTTCTATCGCCGTACTCTTTTTCAGTAATCAAATTTCCTTTTTCATCATAGGTTGACCAAAGTCCAATCATCTCATCATTTTGGTATTCGCCTCTGTAATGAATTCTTCCATTGGGATATTTTACGAGTGAAAAACCTTCTTTTTTTCCATGATCATAAAGGGTAAAAGATAATTCTGTTCCATTTTCAGCATAAAAAGTCCATTTTCCATCTCTATTTCCAAGTTCATCTTGACCACCTTGAAATTTTATTTGTTTTTTTCCAGGATACCATTCTGTAAAAACGCCATCTTTTACTTCCACTAAATTTTCAGTTTTAATTTTCTTATCAATCTTTTTGTCAGTAGTATTTTCACATCCAAAAATTAGAAACAAGGTTACAAATACAAATACTATTTTTTTCATATTATTTTTCACGGTTAATTGTATAATCTAGAAGTCCAATTAAAGATTTTTTTGCTTCACTTTCTGGAAATACATCCAATAAAATGAAAGCTTCAGATATCATAGATTTCATTTTTTCATGAGCATATTCAAGTCCCCCATTTTCAATTACTAACTGTACTGCTCTCCGAATATGTTGTGAGGATTGATTTTTATTCTTTACAATATTTTTTAACTCATTACTTACTAAAGAATTACTATTATTAATAGTATAAATTAGCGGTAATGTCATTTTCTGTTCGCGAATATCAATTCCTGTTGGTTTTCCAATTTTACCCGGACTAGCGTAATCAAAAACATCATCTTTTATTTGAAATGCCATTCCTACAAGAATTCCAAAATTTTTCATGCGTTCACGATGTTCATGTGAATTTACGCTAATTGCCGCAGTTTCGCAACAGGCAGAAATTAAAGATGCTGTTTTTTTTCGGATTACCTCAAAATAAATTTCCTCTGTAATATCTAAATTGCGACTCTTTTCAATTTGCAATAACTCACCTTCGCTCATTTCTCTAACTGCTTCGGCAATTACGCCTAACAAATCAGTATTATTTTTTTGAATTGTGAGCAACAATATTCGAGAAAGCATATAATCTCCCACCAGAACAGCAATTTTATTTTTCCAAAGAGCATTCACCGAAAAAAATCCACGGCGCTCATTTGCATCATCAACAACATCGTCATGAACAAGCGTAGCTGTGTGCAGTAATTCAACTAAAGAAGCAGCTTCAAAAGTAGTTTCGTTAATCGTACCTAGCATTTTTGCGCTTAAAAACACAAACATAGGTCGCATTTGCTTGCCTTTGCGTTTTATGATGTACTGAGTAACCTTATCTAATAATCCTACTTCAGAGCGCATCGATTCCTTAAAATGAATTTCAAATTCTCTTAATTCAGCTTCAATTGGCGCACTAATTTCATTCACATCAAGCATACTACAAATATAGTATTTTGTAAATCTTAATTCAACAGAAAATTGGGGTATTATGGCATTCCACTCAAAAAGTTTCTTAGCGAGACAAATGCATATTTCTTTCCGAATAAATTTTCGTAAAAAATGGATCCTTTAAATCCTTAATAAAACGAATAGCTTCACCTGTAGATTTCATTTCAGGACCGAGTTCTTTTTTTACATCTGGAAACTTTTCGTAAGAGAATACTGGGATTTTAATTGCATAACCTTCTTTTTTTGGATTGAAAGTAAAGTCTGTAACCTTATTTACTCCAAGCATCACTTTCGTTGCATAATTCACATACGGTTCATCGTATGCTTTCGCAATAAATGGAACCGTTCGTGAAGCCCTTGGATTTGCTTCAATCACATATACTTTATCATCCTTTATCGCAAACTGAATATTAATTAATCCTACTGTTCTAAGTTCAATGGCTATTTTATGTGTAATATCTTTAATTTGAGTCATTACAAAATCGCCTAAGTTATATGGAGGTAATAAAGCATAGGAATCTCCAGAATGAATTCCAGCGGGTTCGATGTGCTGCATAATACCAATAATATAAACATTTTCCCCATCACATATTGCATCCGCCTCAGCTTCAATTGCTCCACCAAGAAAGTGATCCAATAAAATCTGATTATTTCCCATTTCATTGATAATATCAATTACGTGGTACTCCAATTCTTCTTTATTGATAACGATTTTCATTTTTTGACCACCCAAAACATAAGAAGGGCGAACCAACAAAGGAAAACCAAGTTCATCAGATAATTCAAGCGCTTGTTCTGCATTCTGTACAATTCCATATTGAGGAAATGGAATATTATTTACTTCCAACATTTTTGAAAAACGACCGCGATCTTCTGCCAAATCTAGTGCTTCAAAACTTGTGCCCATGATTTTTATTCCAAAGCGACTTAATTTCTCCGCCAGTTTTAGAGCTGTTTGTCCGCCAAGTTGAACAATTACACCCTCCGGTTTCTCGTGCTGGATGATATCGTAAATATGTTCCCAAAATACCGGTTCAAAATACAATTTATCTGCTGTATCAAAATCTGTAGAAACCGTTTCGGGATTACAATTAATCATAATCGTTTCATAACCACATTCTTTTGCTGCTATAACACCATGAACACAAGAATAATCAAATTCTATACCCTGCCCTATTCTATTTGGACCAGATCCCAAAATAACAACCTTCTTTTTATCGCTGACAACACTCTCATTTTCATATTCAAAAGTCGAATAGTAATAAGGCGTTTTTGCATCAAATTCAGCAGCGCAGGTATCAACTAATTTATAGACACGCTGAATTCCCATTTCTGTTCTTTTTGTATAAACTTGAGATTCTAAGCAGCGCAATAAATGAGCTATTTGTCGATCGGCATATCCTTTTTGCTTTGCATCAAATAATAAATCTTTTGGAATTGTATTTATAGCATATTTTTCAATGACATCTTCCAATTTAATAAGGTCCTCGATTTGTTTTAAAAACCAAATATCAATTTTTGTTTTTTCTACAATTGTTTTAAAAGGAATTCCCAATTTAATCGCATCATAAATATGAAAAAGTCTATTCCAACTTGCGTGTTCCAGACTTTCTAAAATCTCCGTTTGATTAGTCAATTCTCTTCCATCAGCTCCCAATCCATTGCGGTTTATTTCTAACGATTGACACGCTTTCTGAAGCGCCTCTTGAAAAGAACGGCCAATTCCCATTACTTCACCAACAGATTTCATTTGCAAACCAAGTTCGCGATTTGTCCCAGGAAATTTATTAAAATTCCAACGTGGAATCTTTACGATAACATAATCCAATGTTGGCTCAAACAAAGCCGAAGTAGTTTTTGTAATTTGATTACTCAATTCATCCAAGTGATATCCTATCGCCAATTTTGACGCAATTTTTGCTATCGGATAACCCGTAGCTTTTGAGGCCAAAGCAGATGAACGAGAAACACGAGGATTAATCTCTATGGCAATAATATCCTCATTAACATCCGGTGAAACAGCAAACTGAACATTACAACCACCGGCAAAATTTCCAATCGAGCGCATCATTTTGATTGCCATGTCACGCATTCTTTGGAAAGTAGTATCAGAAAGCGTCATCGCTGGAGCAACTGTAATTGAATCGCCCGTATGAATTCCCATTGGGTCAAAGTTCTCTATCGAGCAAATAATCACAACATTGTCATTGGAATCTCTCAATAATTCTAGTTCAAATTCCTTCCAACCTAAAAGCGCTTTATCAATCATCACCTCATGAATCGGTGACAATTGCAAGCCCCTTTCGAGTAAGCCATCGAAAAGTTTTGGATCGTGAACAATAGAAGCTCCTGCCCCACCCAAAGTAAAGGAAGCACGAATGCAAAGTGGAAAACCAAATTCTTGAGCAACTTCTTTTCCTTCCAAAAACGAACGTGCAGTTGACTGCGGAGCCATTGGGATTCCAATTTTTAGCATTAACTCGCGGAATTCTTCTCTATTTTCAGTAATTTCTATTGCCTTAATATCAACTCCAATAATTTTCACACCGTATTCCTCCCAAATCCCCATCTCATCGCATTTAATGCATAGATTTAAAGCAGTTTGTCCGCCCATTGTTGGAAGTACCGCATCAATCTTGTGATTCTTTAAAATTTGAATAATACTTTCCGGCTCTAAGGGTTGCAAATAAATATTATCTGCAACGACCTTATCAGTCATAATTGTCGCAGGATTTGAATTTATCAATGTTACTTCTATTCCTTCCTCTCTCAAAGATCTGGAAGCTTGAGAACCAGCATAATCAAATTCACAGGCTTGTCCAATAATAATTGGACCGCTCCCAATGATAAGAACGGATTTTATAGAAGAATCTTTTGGCATAGGGATTTCAATTTACACTTATTGAAGCGTTCGTTCGCTGCAAATTGAGGACAAATTTAATTGAAATCGCTTAAGAAGCAAGTTAAAAGTCTAACTCTTTTTGAACAAAACAAATTAAATTGTTAATTAAATCGAAATAAAAAAATAAGCATAGAGTAGTAAAAAGAAAAAGCCTTTTCAAGAATTTAAATTTCCATTGTCTGCATCGCAACAGACTCTGCATAAAGACCTTTTTTGGCGATTAATTCTTTATGAGTTCCCGACTCCTTAATTTTACCATCTTGTAAAACTAAAATCTGAGAAGCATTTCGAATTGTTGCTAATCTATGGGCAATTACCAGAGATGTTCTTCCTTTCATTAAAATTTCTAATGCTTCTTGAACCAATCTTTCAGATTCTGAATCAAGGGCAGAAGTCGCCTCGTCTAAAATTAGAATTACAGGATTCTTAAGTAAGGCTCTTGCAATGGCAATTCTTTGTTTTTGACCACCAGAAAGTTGAATTCCACGATCTCCAACTTCGGTCAATAAACCCTCTGGAAACGTTGAAATAAATTCCCAAGCATTCGCTTTTTTTGCAGCTTCAATGATTTCATCTTCTGTAGCACTTGTTAATCCAAAGCGGATATTTTCTAATATACTTCCTGAAAACAAAATAACCTCTTGAGGAACAATTGCCATATTTTCCCTCAAATATTCCAAATCGTAGTTATTTATTGGAATTCCGTCAATTAGAATCTCACCTCCTGTATTGTGATAAAAATTCAGCAACAAACTCGAAATTGTTGACTTTCCGGCGCCACTTGGACCAACAACAGCTACAGTTTGATTCTTTAAAATAGAAAAAGAGACATCTTGAAGAACAGTAACATCCGAGCGTTGAGGATAGGCAAAGGAAACATTTTTAAATTCGATCATTCCTTCAATCAATGATTTTTCTTTCCCCTTACTGAGGTCTTTTTCAGATTTTTCTCCGATAATATCCATTAAATTTTCAGTAGCACCTATCGATTTTTGAAGGTTTGCGTACATATCTGGAAGAGATCCAATTGATGCACCCATCATAATTGTAAACAAAACAAATTGATAAAAACCTTCACTTGACAGAGTCGGATTTGGCCCCTGCGTCATCAGTAAACCCTGCCAAATAATAAAAACGATTGCTCCAAAAAGGCAGAATATAATAAAGGAAACAAAAAGTCCTCTCCAAATTCCACTTCGGACATTTAAGTCGCGTGTTTGCTGTGTTGAAGTCTTGTATTTCGATAGCGTAAACAACTCGTTTGTAAAAGATTTAACATTTGTTATCCCCGTAAGTGCTTCCTCGATAATTGAATTTGATTCTGCAGTAAAATTTTGTGCCTCTTTACTTAACTTACGGATAAATCGACCGAAAAATACAGCGACAATAGCCATAACCGGAACTGTAGCTAACATTATCAAAGCTAATTTCCAGGAAATAAAAAACAGAAAAGCAACGCCACCAAAAACAATAATTATCTGTCTAAAGAATTCTGCAATAGTTGTGCGTAATGTCTCTTGAAGCTGAACAATATCAGAAGAAACACGACTTGTAAGTTCTCCCACCTTACTTTTGTTGAAAAAATCCATGGGCATATAAACCAGCTTCTCAAATGCATCATTTCTTATGTCACGCAAAGCATTTTCAGTAACATTATTAAATATTACAACCCTTACAAAAGAAAACAAAGCTTGAAAAGCAAATAGAATAAATAAAGACAAAGCAATAGAATTAATATTTTCCATGCTAATAAAATCAATAGTGCCAGAACTAGTGTTTTTTGAGCCACTAGCTCCTAGCAATTTTCCCATTAAATAGGGAAAAACTAAACCTGCAGAAGTTGATAAAACCAGAAATACCCAACCAATAAAATAAACAAAAGCATAGGGCTTAAGATACGAAAAGATTCCCTTCGCTTTTCTATAGCTATCCGTTGTCAATTTAACTTTTTCAGTTTTTTCTTTCTTAGGAGATAACATTCATGATATTTATCACAAAAATAGTGTGGTTTATTGGTATTGCGGTAATTTTAAATAAAAATTTAAAAAGAATTTGTTTTAAACAAAATTTTACTATATTTGCAACCTCAAATTTAGCGACAATATTAAGTTAAAATCATGAAAAGAACATTTCAACCATCCGTAAGAAAAAGAAGAAATAAGCACGGCTTTCGCAGCAGAATGGCATCAAAAAATGGTCGTCGAGTTCTTGCATCACGTCGCAAAAAAGGAAGAAAGAAATTAACAGTTTCTGATGAACCGATGCACAAAAGATAGAAATTATAAA
>JBILAB010000076.1:0-8792 GCA_044354455.1 Crocinitomicaceae bacterium
TTCTTAGTGCAATGTGTTCCGGGATGATTTTTGTTCTTACCCCAGATTTATCTACCTATTTAGGTATCTCCAATAAAGGTTTTTTCTTTGGTATCTATGTAATTGCCACGATTTTAATTCGCTTGCTTACAAGTTCACTTTCTGATAGAATTGGCCGAGAAAAAACGCTATTAATTGGTTGTTTTATATTGGTTATAAGCATGTTATTAGTGGGGACTTCAAACTCTATTGTTTCTTATATTATTGCAGCGATTATTTTTGGAATTGCAACAGGGATAACAAGTCCTACAATGTTTGCTTGGACAGCGGATTTATCGCATGAAGATCGCAGAGGAGTTGGAGCAGGAACGATGTTTATTGCCTTAGAATTTGGAATAATGTTTGGTGCATTATTAACCTTGGTAAGTTATGATAGCACAAAATCAACAATTTTTCTAACATTTTTAAAAGGAGCTATAATGGCAACTATTGCATGTATCTATTTAATTGTAATTATTGCAAGAAAGAAGAAGGTAAATACCTTAAATTGATTCTTTAATTTCTTTCTTATTCAAGTATTTTTTTACTAAATAATGTCCTAAATAAATGACTGGAGTTAACGTAATTGCTATAACTATTTTCAACACATAGTTTGTTGGAGCTATTTTCATATACTCTGCAAATGTTAAGGAACCGGGCAAAACAAATCCAATATACAAAACGATATAGGAGTCAATTAATTGTGAAAAAAGTGTACTCCCAGTGCTTCTCAACCAGATAAATTTATCTCCTGTTTTACTTTTGATGTATTGAAAGATAAATGCATCTAATAATTGAGACACTAAAAAAGCAGCGATACTTCCAACGATTACCATTTGAGCTTGTCCGAAAACTTTGTTGTAAGATGCAGTATCAGATAAATTTGAACCTGGTATTTCTACAGCAGGAATTTGCATCGAAAGTCCAACAATTATGAAGCAATAGGCAATTAAAATTGCAGTTATCCATGAAACACGTCGCACTGCTTTGCCACCATAAAATTCGTTCATTAAGTCGGTTATGATAAATACAATCGGCCATGGTAAAATACCAACAATTGTGGTAAAAGGTCCAACATTTAGTCCATTTAATGAAAAGGAAAGAGGTATTGAAATTAATTTATTGCTTATCAATTCTGCTGTTACAGCATTGGTAACAAATAAGCCAACTAAAAAAACAAATAACCATTGTTTTCGATCATTTTTAAATTCATTTTTCATTTTTCGAGAACATAGAAATAAGGAAAATGTTTAGTTACCTCCATAATCGAGACGTTTGGCTTTGATGTATCGTTGAATGTAATATTTGCTCGTCACAAAATTTTCTATTCTAACTCCACCATTTGCAGAATGAATAAATTTTAAGGTATTTGGAGCAACTTCTACAACCAATGCAACATGACCAACAGACGAAGAATTTATGTTACTACCTTTAAAAAACAATAAGTCGCCGGGTTGGATATTTGAAAGTGCAATCGTTTCTCCCAAGTCTGCTAGGCCAAAACTAGACCTAACAAGAGAAAATCCAAAATTTCCAAATATATAATTAATGAATCCAGAACAATCAAATCCTGAAGGTGTAGAACCACCATAGCGATAAGGAACTCCAAGAAATGTTTTAGCATAAGAAATTATTGCATCTGCCTTTGGATTGTTTTTTTTTACAATACTATCAGAGCTATTTAAATACTCTTTTTTAACATCAACGGTTTGAGCCACCATAAATGTGGACATTGATATGCAAAAAAGCGATATAACTAACTTGAAAAAAAATGAATTTGACATCAATTACAAAATTATAACTATTTTCGGAATTAATTTAATAAAACAGGTGCCAACAATTGACATTCAACATCTTAGTAAATTATACTATTCAATTGGAGAGTTATCCAACTTATTTGGTGTAAATGCATCTCTACTAAGGTTTTGGGAAAAAGAATTTCAATTTGTTATTTCTAAAAAAAACGCTAAAGGAAATCGTCTTTACAGCATTAAAGAAATTGAGAAAATAAACCGTATTTATCTTTTGGTTAAAATTGAGGGATATACGATTGAAGGAGCTAAAAAAGCCCTGAAATCAAAAGAAAAAATCAGTGTTAGTGAAACTAATCTTAATCCCGAAGAATTAAATAATAGTTCTTTAATTCTAAAATTAGAAAGTATTATACAAAGATTGAATTT
The DNA here is from genome assembly GCA_044354455.1 of Crocinitomicaceae bacterium. Lineage (GTDB taxonomy): Bacteria > Bacteroidota > Bacteroidia > Flavobacteriales_D > Crocinitomicaceae > UBA952. The sequence continues at coordinate 2,199 of JBILAB010000076.1, forward strand.
GTTGAAATAATACTACCTCAATAAATTTACAGCGCCATATATATGTTCTTTTTTTCCTTTACAAGAATTATTTGTAAAGATTAATTCCCATGCATAAATACCATCTTGAGCTTTTCTGTTTTTATATGTTCCGTCCCAGCCAAAATCGATGTTTTCACTTTCAAAAACTATTTCTCCCCATCTATTATAAATTAATAGGTGAATACTTTCTACTTTATTTTTATTTGAAAAAACTGGAATAAATGTATTGTTGAATTCATCTCCATCAGGCGTAAAAGTATTTGGAACGTAAAAAAGTAAAGGTGGGGTAAATATTTTTGATGCAGTATCTAAACAACCAAATTCGGTTTCAGCTATAAGTATTATGTTGTAAAACATACTGTCCATAATAGTATAGCTATAACTTATGTCTTTAGAAGTAATGATTGGGCTTCCATCCCCCATGTCCCAATAATAATTTACTGCCCCAGTAGATGTGTTTGTTAGTGTTGCTGGTATACTTCCACAAATATCTGTAAAATCTGAAATGGGATTTGGGTGAACAGTAACCAGTGCACTTGAATTTTGAATACATCCTGTTATTGTATTTGTTGCAACTACATTGTAGGTATCTGTATAGGGTGGTATAAATGGCACATTATTAGATACTCCATGATCCCAACTATACGAATAAGAAGAAGGATTTCCTGTTAATGTAACATAATGATCGGCACATACTACAGCATCAAAGACATTGAAAACTGGTAATGGATTGACAGTGATTGTTATTGTAAATGGAGTTCCTACACAACTATTTACTGCTTTTGGTATAACGGTATATATTACATCAATGCCTAATATTGAAGAATTTACATAAATATCTCCTGCTATATACTGATTAGAAATTGTTGTTCCTACATTTACATTTCCAGAATTAGGAACCAATGAACTACCAATAGAAATATTTGTGATGTTCCAAGATTGTAAATTGGGGCCATTTGGATCATTTGCCAAAGTAACACCTATTAGTTCTTCACTACAAACTGATGCGACTTGATTTGGCACCATTGGCTCTGGATTTATCGTGAGTGTTACAGTAAAAGGAGTCCCCTCACATCCTATTGCACTAATTGGCACAATGGTATAAACAATATCTACAGGAGCATTCGTTGTATTTGTCCAAGCATCATCCAATAGATTGGAGTTTAAAACTCCATTTGCAACAAGTGGATTTCCTGCTGAAGAACTTGAGCCATTTGAGTTGATAGTAATAATGTTGTAGGCACTTACAGTTGGTCCATTTATATCATCCCCTAAAGTAAGACCACATGCAACATCAGTGCAAACTGTTAAAACTTGGTCTGAGACAACAGGTTCTGGATTTATCGTGAGTGATACAGTAAAAGGAGTTCCCTCACAAGCTGCTGCACTTACTGGAACAATGGTATAAATAACATCTACAGGAGCATTCGTTGTATTTGTCCAAGCATCATCAATGAGATTAGAGTTTAAGACTCCATTAGCAACGAGTGGAAGTCCTGCTGAAGAACTTAGACCATTTGAATTGATAGTAGTAATGTTATAAGTACTTGCTGTTGGTCCATCTATATCATTCCCTAAAGTAAGGCCACATGCAACATCGCTGCAAACTGTTAAAACTTGATTTGATACTATTGGTTCAGGATTTATCGTGAGTGTTACGGTAAAAGGAGTTCCCTCACATCCTGCTGCACAAATTGGCACAAGGGTATAAATAACATCTACAGGAGCATTTATTGTATTTGTCCAAGCATCATCAAATAGATTAGAGTTTAAAACTCCATTAGCAACAAGTGGTGATCCTACTGAGGGAATTAATCCATTTGAGTTTATAGTAGTAATGTTGTAAGTACTTGCAGTTGGTCCATCAATATCATCTCCTAAAGTAAGACCACATGCAACATCACTGCAAACTGTTAAAACTTGGTCTGATACTATTGGTTCTGGATTTATCGTGAGTGTTACAGTAAAAGGAGTTCCCTCACATCCTACTGCACTCACTGGAACAATGGTATAAATAACATCTACAGGAGCATTCGTTATATTTGTCCAAGCATCATTGAATAGGGTGGAGTTTAAAACTCCATTGGCAACAAGTGGAGTTCCTGCTGAAGGAATTAATCCATTTGAGTTGATACTAAGGATATTGTATGTACTTCCAGGAGGACCTCCTAGAGTTAGACCACATGCAATATCGCTACAAAGTGTTAAAACTTGGTCTGAGACAACAGGTTCTGGATTTATCGTGAGTGTTACAGTAAAAGGAGTTCCCTCACATCCTATTGCACTAATTGGCACAATGGTATAAATTACATCTACAGCAGCATTCGTTGTATTTGTCCAAGCATCATCCAATAGATTGGAGTTTAAAACTCCATTGGCAACAAGTGGTGTTCCTGCTGAAGAAATTAAGCCATTTGAGTTGATAGTAATAATGTTGTAGGTACTCGCAGATGGTCCATCTATATCATCCCCTAAAGTAAGTCCAGATGCAATATCACTGCAAACTGTTAAAACTTGGTCTGACACTATTGGATTTTGATTTATGGAAATTGTTACTGTTTCAGAAAAGAAAGAAGGATTGCATAAATCTCCATCCCTTACAGTAACAATGTGAAAACCAGGTGTTAAATTGCTGCGCACAGAAGCTGTACTGCCATCATCCCACAAAAATGAAAAGGGAGGAACACCTTGAGTAGGTATTACTTGTACAGTATTTATTTCGGGATCACATGAATTACTAGTGATGATAATACTAGCGGCACCACAAGACTCGCGGCCAAAAGGCAAAGGTGTTAAAAAGCCATTTCCACAAGCTACAATATCTGAATTTAAGGCATAAGCAATATCATATACTGCGGCAGTGGTTGCCTGATATTCTTTTTGAACTAAATTGAAATCAAAACGATACACTCCATTAGAGGCTCCAACAAACAGGTTATTACATTGGTCTGCTAATATTCCGCTACCAAGATTTTGTTGACCACCGGGTATTGTTACGCTACCTAAAAAAGCTTGCGTATTTCTGTCCCATTTTTTAACTATGCTACCATCGGAGGTAAAAAGAAATGTTGCTCCACCTAAAGCCATCATGTTGTAGCCATTTGAAATACCAATATTATAGCCGGTTGCTGCTTCAGAATGACTATATCCACTTAAAACAACATTCAGGGGATTATTATTTACATCATTAAAAGAAAGTTTATTTGTCATTCCACCATGTGTATATGATTTTCCGATTTCATCCACGCAAAGTCCGGAAATGTCGTCAGGTGCATTTAAGGCCTTAATATTAGTTAAAACCCCAGTGTTAACATCTATTTCTGCAATATTACTGTTGTAAAGAGTCCCCCCCCCTGCTACAATTACTTTCCCTGTTGTACAATTAAGCGCTAAACGCCAGTGCTCTCTAAAATCAGGGCCAGGTGTTGTACTTGTCCAGATATATGCGGAGGTTGGTGAATACTTTTGGGTATGAGCACCACTGATATTAAATGCCTCAGAGATATAAAAATTACCACTGCCCTCAACCAACATATCACCATAATAAGCGGGCGAAATAGGATTAACTAAAGACCAGAGAGGAGGGCCTCCGGTAGAGGGGTATTTTTCAACAACAAAATTATAGGGTTGTCCGCCATATATATATATATTCCCTTGGTTATCGGTTCCATTGTCATAAGCTTTTGATGGAGTAAAGCCAGGTATAACAACCCATGGGTCAATTATTATTTTCTGATCTTTTAAATAAGGCGATACATTAAATGAAACAATATTATTATTGACATTAAATGATGAACTTATTTTTTCATTGCTGATGGCATAAAATGTCAGCGGGGCATGCTCAATAATATTACCAGCGAGGGTTGGAATATGAATATTCCCATCTTTAAAAACGATTTTGTTTGATCCTGAGTACTGCATCTTAACCTGCGAAATATCTGCACCGGGATTAACTATTAGGCTATACTCAATACCCTTAACAGGATGAAAAACATATTCTACATCAATTCCGTTGTAAAGATTTTTATAAGTTAATTTAGAATATCCATTACACATTACTGTATTGGGTTTTTCATTTTTCGAATTTACTACATATGAAAAATAAGTGCTTTGTTTATCTTCTACTACGATAGTGGAATTAGGATTTGTGTTGAGCCACTTTACATTGATGAACTGAGTTTCAGTATTAAAATTATGTTTCCTTTCTTCACGTTTTTCTTCAGTTTCAAAAATATTTAATATAGTTCCTTTTGATCTAGCATGTTTGGTGAAGAGATAAGTGATTTCATTTTGGTAGAAAAATACCTGATACCCTTTATCTATGCAGTAAGTAAAATCTTTTTTACCGGAGGGCAGGTAGCTTTCAAATTGTCCTTTATTTTCGATAAAAGCTTTTCGTTCAAAAGGTTTTATTTCCCAGGAATTATGAACAGAAGAATTTTTTTTTTGAGAAAATAAAGTGGTAGAGAAAAATGGAAAAAGCCAAAAGAAAACTAAAATTATTATATGAAAATATAAAGGTGATTTCTGCATAATATTTATTAAAGAAAAAAATTTATTTATGATACAACTTTAAAACAACTAAAAAGGTTGCCTTGATAGCATATTTATTTATGTGTTCTTGTATAAAGTTTATTAATTATTCGAAATTATTTTATAGACACTTTCGGCTACTACGGAATCATGTTTAGCGGGTTCGAGTCATTGTATGATATCAAATTTTTAATCAAGTATTAAATTTATAAAAAAAAACTAGGTTTCAATTAAATTATTAATATTATAAATTACGCTAACTTTTTCTACAAGCCCTTAACAGAAGTATCCTTTGGAAATTTTGCTGAAAAATTAAATTTCTTAGTACTACTTTCGCCAGCTTTTAGAGAAATCTTCCATGTTACTAAACCTGTAGTTGAATTTAGTTTACCACCAGATAATTCTAATGCGTTTACCGTAATATTTTTATCTTGGCTAATCGGTAATTGCTCTTCAATGGTGATTTCAACAGTCTCTTCCTTTGTGTTTTTTACAACAATATCGTACGAGAACTTTTTCTCCTTTATATTTCCAAATAAATTACTTCCATTCACTTCGTTTAACTTAGTTCGTTTGATTATAATTCGCTCATCTTTACCAAGCGATAAATTCATAGTATCCTTAGAGCTAGCATTTTGAATATACGTTGTGCCAACAAAAGCACCATCAAAATAAACACTTCCTTCAGCATTTAGTAGATTTAAACTTTCCCAATTTATAATATTTCCCATTAAAAAAGCATCTAAATTTAATTTTGGCGCACTTGCGTATTCATAATATGCATTTGCATTTATTCTATTAATTTCAATTTGAGTTTCGATATTTCCACTTTTCAGTGTGTATTTATTCTCAATCTCATATTCATTGTTTAATTGGCTTTCAATTATTTGAGCATTCGACCATCGCATTGTATCCATTTTAACCTTTACTTCCTCTAATTTGTACATCATCGGAGCAGCACTTTCCTGATCGCTGTATGCTCCTCTCGTTCTATAATCATCTCTTTCTTGGAAATTCAAATACCAAGGAGTTAAATTTGGCTTTTGAACACGATCAGTTGGATTACTTGTATTAAGTGAAAGCTTTACGTCAGTCCAATCTTCTCCTGTGCTCTGATAGACTTTAGCTTTTAAGATAAACTCCATCGGACTGCTGGTATTTTTTACACGAATATCGTAAACGGGAATCCACCTAACATTGCTATTTATTAGATAGGAAAATTCGAAACTAGCAAGTGACTTAGTGCTTGAATTAACCGTAACAATAATATTACCTTCGGATTGATTTTGTTTGCTATTTAAGACACTTAATTGTTGATTTATTTTAGTAATCTGATTTTGTAAGCCCTGATCTTTAATTCCTAAGTCAATTATCTCATCTTTCAGAGAATTTATTTTTTTTATCTGATATTCAACAAGTGCCGTAAGTTTCGTTGCATCAATTCCGTTGTTAGCACCACTAATTGATCTGTTAGCTTGAAGAACGGCAAGCCCTTCATTGCATGACATTATTTTATTTTGAATATATCTTAATTTGATTGTAAGAGAATCTTTTTCGCCTTCAAGTTTCGTGATTTCGGAGGAGGTCTTTTGAATTTTTAAATAATTTTGCTGAAAGTTAACACCAACAATAGTTGCTTCCCCAAAACCCTTTACAGAAATACTATTTGCATTAATATAAGGTGATAATTTATCAAATACAATTTCATTGATGCCTGCATTCAGATTTACTTTAACCGACCTGCTTACAAAAGCCCCACTTTGATAAATTCTAACTTTTTGAATTTCTGAATTACTTACCCTTAAACTATTTTGAGTAAAGGTTTTTCCGCTGATAATTAGTAAAAAGAAACTTAATACTACTGTTTTTGGAGTTGGATTTTTCATAGTCATTCATTTTTTTGTAAAAATACCAATAAACATGCCATTTCTTGATGAATTTGTATTTTCAATAATAACTTCAATTCAAAAATTGTGTTAAAAACTTTTTTGATTTGTCTTTTTTAGTGAATTATTTGAGTGACATTATCCTTAATTTTGA
>JBILAB010000077.1:0-8584 GCA_044354455.1 Crocinitomicaceae bacterium
GACACATGGCAGCCGCTTTTGATTCCTCTGCTTTAAAAACATTTGGGGTAAATTCACTTCCCATGTGAGCTCCATTGCACCAAGGTTGATTTTCTGATTTACCACATGTACACCATGCATACGTTTTTCCTTCTTCTAATTGTTCCATTTGGGGTGATTTTCCCGCTACTTGTCCGTTGTTCATATTTGTTTTTTTTTAAAGATTAATTTAGCCATTAAAAATTCTGTTTGCTCTAGTAATTTCTGTTTGTATTCTTTTTCGAAATTGAGCTCAATAGGCTCGTTTTTTTTAAAAAATACTTATTATAATGCAAAGGTGCATCCTTTTAAAAGATTGTGCATTGATCTAGGTCAAGAAGTGATTTTGTATTTTATTTGTTCTTTGATATTTCTTTTCTTAATCTACTCAATGCTTCTGGAGTAATTCCAAGATAAGAAGCTATCATTCTTTGTGGAACTCTTTGAATAATATCAGGATACGTTTCTACAAAATGTTGGTAACGTTCAACCGCGGGAGAGCTCATTAACATTATGACTCTTTTTTGTAGAACATTTATACGCTTTACTAATGATTTCCTATCTGAGGATAATTTTGTAAAGTCTTTTTCTGTTACCGTAATTGTAGAATCTTCAATTGCATCTATATACAAGTCGCAAGGAATATCTCCTTCGCAATTATCGGTAATAATCCAATTCTCTGGTGCAAACATATAAATATGTTCTTTCCCTTTATTGTCGATGGAGTAACTGCGCAACAAACCACTTTCAACCGTAAACACTTTTGTGTTTAGTTCACCACTTCTTTGCAGAATCTGTCCTTTTGTAACGTTTATTGTTTTCAATTTAATGTTTCTATTTCAGTCGTGTAAAATGGTATATAACGGTTCTCAACTAGGAGACGCGGGCTTCTTGGATGTGGTTGTTCAACCCGTGGCTTTTAATTGATATTATGCTCATTTTTTTTCTTTAATCAGGTAGTAGTCTTTACCATTTTCCTTACTTGGTAAAATGTCATATTTATTACTATTCAATAATGCAATTGCTTTTTCAAACTGGATAACTTCACCGTTTTCCAACTTAAATGTCGATGTAGGATCAATCTTAATCTCATTTTTTGACAAAGAATTAGATGTATTTTTTTTACCATCCAAAGCACTTTGAATAGAATTTGAGATATGTTGTCCAATTTGAGGATAGCCTCCAGTCGTAAGATCATGATAGTTTCCATTCTTATCAATGACAATATTTGTTGGGTACCCAGTTATCATAAATAATTCACATATATCAGTTGCATCTGAAATTACAGGGTATTTAATAGGATGTTTTTTAAGAAAGGATTTAACCTTATCCTGTTTATCAAAAGTAATTGAAGCGAAAACCACATTAGTGTCTGCTTTATACTTTTTATAAATGTCATTTAATTCAGGAATTTCAGAAATACAAGGTTTGCAGGCAGTAAACCAAAAATTTAATACAACCACTTTACTTTTTGTGTTTTCTGTAGAAATCGTATTTCCGTTTATATCCATCATTTTAAAATTCGGAACACTTTTTCCTATTAAATCAGAACTTTGCTGAGGAATTGACATTTGTGCCATCATCTTCTTTTCTTCCTCGGTTGCTTTTCTCAATTGCATGTAGAGTAATTTTCCTTCGGAATCATGCACAGGCTCCATAGACCATTGGCCAGAATTCATTAATCCCATCAATTTAGACATCTCTACTTTTTGACCTGATTCATCTTTTATTAGCGTGTTTTCATCAATTTTAATAGCCCCTTCTGGGATTTCTTGCGCATAACAATTTTGAAGTGATAGAACCAATACGCTAAGGAGAACAAATACTATTTGCTTCATTTTAAAAGGTTTTTAATTATTTCACAAAGATATTTTTCCACAACCTTCATTAGTGCTTTTTTAATTTAAATATTGTTAATTAAGCATAACGGTTGGGCGCTTGGCGATGAAGCCGATTTTTAAAATTAATGTTATTTGCGGTCAAAGATCTTAAATTTAATAATTAAACGTTTATCGTAATCAAGATCGCGGCTTTTTTGCTAAGCGTGTGTTATACGTATTATTTTATCAATCCGTATTTTTCAAATATTTTTTTAAATTCTGAACTACTTGAATGGTGCATTTTTGACGTGTAAATTGCAACTTTAGTATTCCCACATTCAAAACAAACCTCGTGAATTGCAACAATTTTCCCTTGTTCGTCTTTAAATATTACAGCATGTCTTGGGTTGTAGCAAATATTAATAACCTCGTTTTCATCTAACTTTTTTGGACCACTGAGTAATTTCTTCAAGAGGAATTCATAATCCTCATGGTTAACTTCGATAATGCTTGTGCTGTCTATTAGACTTTTGTTAATTCCTTTAAAATATTCCGCAGCAAAAATTGAGTCTGGTTTAGATTTTCCCCAATTGAATTCAGTTTCTATAATGGATTCTTCATAACAATCAACGTTTTCACAATGTGGCTTAAGTTTTACTAAAAATATTGCTGGTTTTATCTCCTTGAAAACAGAATCAACAAATTTGAACTCATTGCCGTAAAATGTTGTTTCTATTGATTTGGTGATATGCGTCAATTTTATCTGTTGTGAAAAACAAATATTTGCTGATAGCACCAATATTATTAAGGTTATGTTCTTCATTGCGTATAACTTATATATAACCCCCATTTTTTGAGGCTTAGCTCGCAAGTGGGTTGGCTAACTCTCATTTTAGGAGGGTTATCAAATATAATCATTACTATTTTAATATTCAACAAGAAAACTCATCTAAAAAAATAGATCGGTAATAAAATTTAGTTAGAGTTCATCAAAAGTGCTTCTGATGTTTTGAATGTTGAGGTATTCATTAATAAGGTCTCTAAGATGAGAATTTCAAATATATTAGATCCATGCGCTTGGCTAAATCCAAATCTTTGTCAGTAATGGATGAAGAAGTATGTGTTTGAAGGTTCACGCGGACAAGATTGTAAGTATTTTCCCAATTAGGATGATGATCTATTTCCTCACATGCTAAAGCCACCTCACTCATAAAGGAAAAAGCCGATGTAAAATCCTTGAATTTAAAATCCCTATTCAAGAAATTTTCTTTTTCTGTCCACTCAGGAAGGACCTGGCTAATATGTAGTGACAAACTTTTTCTATCCTTAGAATCCATGACAAATTTTTATAAAATTACGTTAAAAAGACTTCTATGCTCAAAGGCTCAGAAAGAAATTATATTGCTTTTCGTCTCAAATATTTTAATTTTGAATAGTTGACATTCGAGTCTTTAATTCTAATTCTTTTAATTCCAATCATATACAAGACGGTGTTTATTCGAGAACCTACTCTACTTATTTTTCCCAGTTGCCATGTAAGTCCAAAATAATGAATGCCATTTTTGTTTTGAAAGATTATTTCCCGTGATAAAAAAGCGGGCAAAGAAGCTAAAATCGCATCGGGATTATCACATAAAAAAGCGATGTTTCGATGGGCCTTTTGCCAAGTTCCTTTGGTGTTTTTGCCCAAATTATTTTCTTCATAATCTTTAGAATCACGACGAATAATACCTTTGGTTCTCTTCCAGTTTTCATGTTCAATCGTTCGACACAATTTACAAGCTTTTTCACAACTATTGGTAAAATTTGGAGTGTCAATTTCAGCCTGTTCTACAATTTCCACATCAAAATAAGTGCTTTGTGTACCAGATTCAGACAAGTCTAATAATTCTGTATTTTTATGTGGATTTTCATCTTGACCTTTCCAATCGTATTTGTTGAAGGCATATTTGGCGAGTTCTTCATCCCAAGGATTGTACCACGCTATAATCTTATAATTTCCGGGTGGCAATTTGGGTATTTCGTAATTGGAGTTGATGTGTTTTTGGGCATTTTTAGTGTCGTTGAAGAAAAAGGGAATTGTAGTAGATTCATTTGAATCCAGCCGATTAAAATTGACGTAACCTTTCACACTGGTGTCCATCGAGATGATTCTTGAATCGCGGTGAACCTCAGTATAAAAGTTTTTTTCATCTACTTTATACCACGAAAAGTAAATCAGTTTTAAGCCTTTCGATTGATTGCCTGGAATTAGAATTGAATGTCTATTTGAAGTTCCATTTTTTAAGGTAACATTAATCTGTACCAATTCAGTAGTTGTAAATTTCGTTTTCGGAGCACTGATTTCTAAGCTTAGGTAAACCGGGCGAAGGTCAGCTTTTACTGAAAAACTAATTACAGAAATCAGTAATAGCAAGAAATGGTTGATTTTAATCATAGGGCAATTCTCTTGAAAAATCGTTGATGTCATTAATATCTTCCCAAGATAATCCGTTTATTAAATCCACTTCGCCATCAGGGTAAATTAGAAATTGAAATGACTTTTCATAAGAACTGCAAGATGCAATCACCACACAATTTGAATAGGGGGCAATTGAAAGCGGTCGTGAACGACTTACCTTGCTGAATGTTTCTAATGGCTCGGCATTTTTTGATTGTGGCAAAATATAAATAAAGGACTGAAGCAATGGAAAATGGGTTTGAATAAACTTTTGAGTATAAAACCCTTCTACTTTTAAATCCCAGTTGTGGTAACCACTTTCAGATTTTAAGTTACTGATTTTCCAGCCATTTTTTTCAAAAGCTGTAATGACTTCCTTTACGTATTTATCCGAAGTATCGCCATTTACGAGTCCTGTTAGATAAACACTTGGCAATCGAAAACTAATCACTTGACTTGTGATTTGATGGTTTGGAAATGGGTAAGGTGCATATTTTGACCAAGTATCAAACAAGTACATATAATACGTTGCCATTGAATCTACTTGTTTTTTAGTGTAATATAATTGAGCATCCTTTGGCAATGCAAATTGAATCAAATTGTTGTAAATAAAACTAACAAACAAATCTCTTTCATCTTTTGAAAGTTCTTCGAAGTTCCGTTTTTTGGCAGGTAATTCACCTAGCATTTTTTTCGGACAGCCGTTTTCGTAGAATTGTGCAAAAATCAATTTACCTGTTTTGTCGAAGCGTTTGCACCAGCCGTTTCTCAGATTATTGGTATAATTATTTTCCAATAACAAGGTCCCTAAACTATCAAAATGTTGGGTTTTGCTATCTAGTTTTGAATTTAAATAGCGAACTCCCGATTTTAAACTCCCGTTCTGAAAATATTTTTTTTCCAATCTTGTTTCATTCAATTGATAAATGTGTGATTTTGTTTTCCCTGTTGGCCAATATTCATACAATTCAATAAATTCATTTTCTGGACGTGATTTCTTGTTTACTTGTGAGATTAAAATTCCCTTTTCGTCCCATTTTTTATTGGAAATTACTTCATCCATTTCAATTTTGGTTTTCAGGTGAATTTCTTCCATTTTTCCGTTTTGGAAATAACTTACGTAAGTGGTATCTACATTTCTCTGATTATTCAAATACGATTTCAATTGACCGTTGGAATACCAATTTTTTTCTGAGCCTTGTTCTTTCGAGTTGTAAACCAATTCAAGGTGCTGAATGAGTGTTCCATTGTCAGCCCATTTTTTCTCAAAACCCGTTCCTTTTCGGTCAATAAAGCGCTCAAAAACAAGTAAACCGGCTTCGTTCCATTCTTTTTTATTTGCGTGAAAAATGAAATTCGAAAGGGTGTCGTAAACGTGCTCAAATCGAGGTAAGCCATTGTCGTGCCAGCCTTTCCAAGTGCCCACTTTCATGTTGCGTTGGTAGAATTGTTCTTCGCTTTTTTGACCTAAGAAATTATAAACAAACCAATTTCCGTCAGGATTTCCGTCTTTATAAAATCCTTTTATTTTGAGTTTCCCATTGTGGTGATAGTCTTCATACAAACCTTCTCTTGAAGAATGCTCATGACCACCATTTAAGATCATTTTGTGGGTCGTTTTCGATTTCAAAACACCTTTATCATCGTATTCCAAAGCCAAGCCAAAAGGAACGCGCAATGTTGTGTAACCATCGTAATCAATGGTGTGAGGCGGATAGTCTTTGATGTCGTATTCATTGATTTCAGACAATCGTGCAAAGGCGTTAAAATTTACAAATCGTATTTTTCCATTGAGATGATAATCGGTGTATTTTTCACAGCGCCGTTGTGCTTTGTCCCAATAATAAATATTTGTTTGTTTTCGATTTCCATTTTCCCAAAATAGTTCCAATGTGGCAATTACGGTATCGCGCGTATTCCAGGTAGGATTAACTTTTGTTTTTGAACTTCCACTTTCATAGTTCAGTATTTCCTCCATCAATTTACCCTCTTTAAAAGTCCGTTTTTCAAAGATGCGATTGTCGTTGTATTTTCTTTCACACGTGCCATTTAAAGGCGTCTTTAAATCCGTTTCGTAGTAAATAGAGAAAAGATAATTACCGCCTTTTTTATTCTGATACTTGAATTCACAGTCCGTTTGTGCGAATGCAAACGAAGAAAGAAATAGAAAAAGAAATTTAAAAAATTTCATTGAATAAAGTTAGCATATTAATATCAAGTTGCTATCCCATAAATATGGTTTGAAGATGAAAATTTTTAATCACAAAGATGCTAGAAATTGTTCTGCATTGTTCAAATGTAATTTTTGTTTTTCATCGGGCATTTTATCAAATGTTCTTACCAACATCCCTAATCTCGGATTTTTCAAAAAGAAATCGCGGTGTACATGCATAAATCGCCAAAATAATCCGTCCCAAACGGGCTGCCAGTCACCTTTTTGATAATCACTCATTTTCATTAAATAGTTGCTGCCACTAATATAAGGTTTGGTTGCCATCAGTCCTCCGTCAGCAAACTGACTCATTCCATAAACATTGGGAACCATAACCCAATCATAGGCATCAATGAATAATTCCATGAACCAACGATAGACCTCATCCGGATCAAACTCGCAGAGCAGCATAAAATTACCAAGTACCATCAATCGTTCAATATGGTGAGCATAACCGGTTTCTAATACTTTTTTTATGCAACTGTCAATAGGTTCTATTCCTGTTGTGCCATTCCAAAATGAATGAGGAATTTTTCTTTTAAAGCTCCAATAATTTTTGGTTCGTTCTTCATTGCCTTTTAATTCATAAACAGCTCTAATAAATTCTCTCCAGCCCATAATTTGACGAATAAATCCCTCGAGTGAATTTAATGGAACTTCGTGATTACTTGCATAGAATAAAGCTTCCTCAATGACAAATTTTGGACTTAACAATCCAACATTCAACATGGGTGTTAAAACGCTGTGATGTAAAATATTTTCTTTTTCTACAATCGCATCTTCATAGGCGCCAAATTCGGAAAATCGTGTTTTAAAAAATTCTGCTAGCCAACTTTTACTTTCTGCATAAGTAGTTGGGTAGATAAAATCAGTGTTTAGTTCTCCATAATTACTTGAGAAGTGCTTTTCTGTATAAGCAATCGCTTCCAAATAGAAGGCATTGGGTTTTAAAAAGGTGGTTTTTGGCACTGTTTTTCCTTTGGGATACTTTAGGCGATTTTCATCATCAAATGTCCATTTTCCTCCAATTGGCTTGTCTTGTTTTTCTAATAATATATTCTTAATCAAGCGCTGATGCTTGTAAAACTCGGTTTGAAACATTCTTTTCTTAGTAGCGAAAAAAGAAGCGAGCTCCTCAGAGGTATTCAAAAATAATGGAGTAGGTTTTTTAATTGGGTGAATGTCACATTCCTTACAAGTGTTAGTAATTCTTTTCTCAAGCCAATAATCTGTGGTATCGATGTATTCAAAAGATTGAACACCTTCTTTTTTTAAATAGGGAATCAGTTTTCTAATGTCAGCTAATTCATCAAACGATTCAATGTAAACAACTTCAATGTTTTTCGATTGAAGGTAATTCTCGTAAAATTTCATGCTTGCTCTATGGAAAGCAATTTTCTTTTTGTGAAAATTATAGTGTTTGAAATAGAGGTATTCTTCCACTAGATAGATGGTTTCACATGTGTTAGCAAGTATATTTTGCTCAACTAGTTGATGTGGAAAAACAATACCTATTTTACTCATGGCTTAGATTTATTCATTCTACATTTATCGCTGCAATACTTTACTTCTTCCCAAACTTTTTCCCACTTTTTCCGCCATGTAAAAGGCCTAGAGCAAACGAGGCAAATTTTTGATGGTAAATCCGTTTTTTTCATGTTTTTCATGCTTATTTTTTACTTCGTTGGCTTGTTCTTGAAGCACTTTCTGTATTCACGTGTTTTTTTAAAATCCTTTTTCCTTCACTTTTTACTTTATCGGTTTTTCGATAATGCCAAACAATATCACTTGCTGTTTTTCGGGATTCTTCAATATCCACAATTGGAAAGGGATAGTCAGTTCCAATTTTTACCGAATAAAGCGCTTGTTCCATCATGCTCATTTTCCAAGGTTCGTGAATTAATTCAATTGGAACCTGCTTTAATTCAGGTAACCAGGTTTTAATAAATGTGCCATCAGAATCGTGCACCTGCGAATTTTTTATAGGATTATAAATCCGAATGGTATTGATGCCTGTAACGCCAGATTGCATTTGTAATTGGGGATAATGAATACCTGGCTCATAATCCAAAAATTGCCTTGCTAAAAAATGTA
>JBILAB010000078.1:0-8572 GCA_044354455.1 Crocinitomicaceae bacterium
CATATAACAGTAGTTTTCCTCAGGCGGGGTTTCTTACTTCGTCTGGCGCTCCAGCGAAATAGATCATTTTCTTTCTATTTGTTCTTCGAGAATTACGATTAATCGTTAAAATAACAAGAAATTAACCTAATTAAACAGAAAAATGAGTTACTTGCGCCCTGAAATAACTTATGCGTACAAGTTAATTTGAAAGATTAAAAAACAATTAATACATATCAATTTTTGAACAGCAAGCATTCTATGTTAAAACAACCAAAAATTTCGGTGCTAATGGCTGTATACAATACCGATTTTTCTTACATCAAAAGAGCAATTGATTCAGTATTAATTCAGGATTTTCAAGATTTCGAGCTCATTATTATCGACGATGGTAGTACTGTTACTAATCGTGAGTCTTTGTTGCAATATGCTGAAAAATACGAAAATAAAATTATCTATATCCGACATAGTAACCGGGGTCAATCAGAATCAATCAATCGCGGTATTTTAAACAGTGTAGGTGGATTTATAACCATAATTGACGGTGATGACGAATATAAACCCCATCATTTAAGCTCTTGTCTTCGAGAGATAAAAGAGGAAGATTTGATTTGTTCTACAACTGAAACAATTGTGGATACTAACGACGATTATTATGTTCCAGATAAAAATGATACAAAAAAACTCATCCATTTAGATGAAACGATCCTCTTTGGAACATTATTCGGACGAAAAAAAGTATTTTCAAGTTTTTCCTTTAAAAGTGGCTTCGCGGCCGATGCTGATTTTTACGAAAGAGCAAAAACTCAGTTTCGCGTAAAAAAAGTAGACCTGAGAACGTATATTTATCACAGAAATATTCCAAATAGTATTTGTTCAACCATTAAAAAAGAGAACCTGATCAATTCTTGACCTATGGCTTTCGAAATTCGCCGTTTTCGTCCAAACACTAATGTTATTATGGCATGCCATATTACTGGAGTGTATGATGTAAATCGCACTACAACACTTGATAATGATAAATATGAATTGGTGCGTGATTGGGCTGAATCTGTTGCGGAACAAAATTTACAAGGCATAATTTTTCATAATAATTTCACTTTAGAAACCTGTGAAAAATTCAAAAATGACTCTATTTCTTTCATCAAAATAGATTACAACAATCAATTTAATCCAAATGTCTATCGGTATTTTGTGTACAATGATTTTCTGCAACAGCATGTACAGTTCTTCAAAAGTATTTTCGTTACTGATATAACAGATGTCACCCTGGTTAATAATCCATTTATTGATTCCTATTTTATTGAAAATCCGACCGCTATTTTTTGTGGTGACGAACCAAAAACACTCAATAATGATTGGATGAGAGATCATTCTACTAATCTGCGTAAAAATATAAGCGATTATGCTGAATATGAAAGTAAGTTTGGATCTGAAACTCTTTTAAATTGCGGCGTAATAGGAAGTAAAGCTACGATAATCTTTAATTTCATTAAAAAGTTATGTGCTATTCACGAATATGCCAATAGCTCAAACCAAACGGCGTTTACGGGTGATATGGGAGCCTTTAATTATTTAGCAAGAACACAATTTAATAGACATTTGAGACACGGAACGCCCGTTAATACCGTATTTAAAATGTACGAAAACGAACGCCAAGATTGCTGGTTTAGACATAAGTAATTTTTTCAGAGCTTTCAACTGCAAATCTTCGAATAGTTGTAAAAAACTCTGTCTTTCTTAAAACATAGTTTATTTATTCTTCTTCTTTCCAAGTCTTGTAAGTTTATAACCCAATAAATTTAGTTTTATAGCTTATTTTACTACTTTTGTCACGAACAATTAAACCGACAATCATGAGCTTTGAACTTCCAATCTTGACTTATTCCTATGATGCATTAGAACCAAATATTGATGCAAGAACTATGGAAATCCACCATTCAAAACACCACCAAGCATATACGACTAATTTAAACAATGCGATAGCTGGAACTGAATTAGAAGGTAAGTCAATAGAAGAGATTTTGAAAGTATGTAAGGATAAACCTGCAGTGAGAAATAATGGAGGAGGATTTTGGAATCACCGACTTTTTTGGGAGATAATGGCACCAAATGGTAGTTCACATCCAAGTGGTGATTTAGCTGCTGCAATTGATGCGGCATTTGGTTCCTTTGATGGTTTTAAAGATGAATTTGCAAAAGCTGCAACTACTCGTTTTGGTTCCGGTTGGGCATGGCTTTGCGTGTCTGATGGGAAATTAGAAATTTGCTCTACGGCAAATCAAGACAATCCATTAATGGGTGAGGGGTGCTCAGGTGCACCAATTTTAGCCTTGGATGTTTGGGAGCATGCATATTATTTAAATTACCAAAATCGTCGTCCAGACTATATTTCAGCTTTTTACAATGTCATCAATTGGGATGTAGTAGCGGAAAAATATAAGGCCGCAAAATAAGACTGAATTTTCTAGCTGATTTTTAGTGACCTTGTTGCATCCATTTTGCAACGTATTTTCCAATGATATCAAATTCAAGATTTACGATATCTCCTGTTTTCAGGTTTTTAAAATTTGTATTATCAAAGGTGTAGGGAATAATGCAGACCGAAAATACCTTTTCTTGAGAATCAACAACTGTCAAACTGGTTCCATTGATTGTCACGGATCCTTTTTCAACGG
This sequence comes from Crocinitomicaceae bacterium, assembly GCA_044354455.1. Taxonomy (GTDB): domain Bacteria; phylum Bacteroidota; class Bacteroidia; order Flavobacteriales_D; family Crocinitomicaceae; genus UBA952. The sequence goes on from JBILAB010000078.1 coordinate 2,658, forward strand.
TTAAGTGCTCGTCTTTGTATTGAAAAGTGTATTTCCAACTTCCATTTTGTTCTTCATAATGCGTGCAAGTAGCAACCGTATCCACATGGCCCTGAACAATGTGTCCATCCAAACGGCCGTTCATAACCAAACAGCGTTCTAAATTAACTTTCGTCCCAATTTCCCAATGGTTTAAGTTTGTTTTATCTAAAGTTTCTTGAATAGCCGTTACTTGATAACACTCCTCATGAATCGCTACAACCGTTAAACAGCAGCCATTGTGCGCAACACTTTGGTCGACCTTTAATTCCTTTGTCATTTTTGCTGCTATTGTAAAATGAATGTTTCCTGCTTCTCGCGAAATAGCTTTCACACTTCCAATTTCTTCAATGATTCCTGTAAACATGATTTTTTGAGTTCGTTATTAAATTAATATGGAGCTAGTTCTTTTTTATTGTCAAGTATTTCCTCTATTTTTTGCATTATTTCCTCACTTAATTTCTCTTGTGCATCAATAGATCCTAGGTTTTCTATGAGTTGTTTTTCCTTGCTAGCTCCGAGAATTACAGTACTTACATTTGGATTCTTCAAACACCAAGCAAGACTTAAAACAGGCAAACTCAGATTAATATCACTTGCTAAAAGCGCCATTTTTTTTACTTTATCGATTCTTTCTTCGGTGATATTTTTATCTTTTAACCATTCAAGTCCTTCAATACCTAAGCGCGTATCGGTTGGAAAGTCTTTGTTGTATTTCCCACTTAAAATCCCACTTGCCAGTGGCGACCAAATTGTTGTTCCTAATCCAACCGTTTTATAGATTTGTGAAAACTCTACTTCCACTTTCTCACGAGTAAACATGTTGTATTCTGGCTGTTCTACTATTGGACCAATTAAATGATTTTGTTTTGCGAAAAGATGTGCTTCCATTATTTCTTGAGCGCTCCATTCAGAAGTTCCCCAATAGAGAATTTTTCCTTGCATAATTAGTTGGTGCATCGACCAAACTGTTTCTTCAATGGGTGTTTTTTTATCTGGTCGATGGCAAAAATATAAATCCAAATAATCTAATTGAAAGCGTTTTAAAGCTTGTTCACATGCTTCAATTACATGTTTTCGACTCAATCCTTTTTGCGTTGGCCATTGCCCTCCAGTTCCGAAACATACTTTACTACTTACGATATAACTATCGCGGGACCAATTTTTCTTTTTCAAAATATTTCCCATCACAATTTCACTTTTTCCACGTGCATAAATTTCTGCATTGTCAAAAAAGTTTATGCCATTTTCATAGGCGATATCCATTAATCGTTCTGCTACATCATCACCAATTTGTTTTCCAAAAGTTAACCAAGAGCCAAGTGATAAGCGGCTAATTTGCAAGCCGGATTTTCCTAAATTAGTATATTCCATTTATTGATTCGTTTATTGTTTTTTGTGTTTCTTTCTTTTTTTGATAATGTTTCAGTAGTCCATTCAGCAGAACAACAAAAATAATAATCATTGCTCCAATATAGAAATTTGAATTCAGCAATTGATGTTCTTTCAGGATAAAAATAGCTAATAAAATGGTGTAAACGGGTTCTAAATTAATACTTAGCGAAACGGTAAAGGTACCCAAGCGTTTTATAATATCGATGGTTACTAAAAAAGCAAATGAAGTGCACAAAATCCCCAGAAATAAGAGCCATCCAAAATCGGAATAAGTCATTTGTAGAATTCCAACATTCATCCTTCCAATAGAAATCAGAAATAACGAGACGAAAATAAAGCCAACAATTAATTCATAAAGTGTAATATGCGTGGATGGAACTTCCTGCGAAATTTTTGCATTGAAAACAGAGAAGAGTGCTGCGCACAATGCGGAGAGTAAGCCAAAGTAAAGCGCTGTCATTTCCTTTGGTGAAAAATCTCCAGCAACAAAATAAATTCCATATACAACACAGCAACTTAAAAGAAACTCTATCCACGAAAAGCGCCGTTTCATAACTAAAGGTTCTAGCCACGTTACATGAAGTGTTGTTGTGGAGAGGCATAATATTCCAAGTGATGCTGTTGAGAGTTGTATGGAATAATAAAAAGTTAGCCAGTGAGAAGCAACAATCATTCCGACTAGCGAAATTTTCCAGAGGTGTTGTTTTTGAATATTAAAACTTCTTTTTGTAAAAAGAAAGAATAAAACAAGGAAAGTTACCGCTATTAAAATTCTATACCAAACAATTATGATGGCGTCTAGCTGAATTAATTTTCCTAAAATACCCGTAAAACCCCACATAAAAATGATGAGGTGCATCAAAAGATGGAATTTGTATTTTTGGAACAAAATTTATTTTTTCTTAGACCACTCTTCTATTGAAGCTTTGTTCATTCGGACATAGTTTTGGTCTCCATCATTTTCTGCTGCTTCAATAGATTGCTTAGCTGTTTCAATTGCGGCTTTAAAATCACCATTTTCTGCTTGCAGCTGCGCTTTCAGTCTACTCATCCAATAGGCCTCAGCGCCTCGCATCTCGCAGGCTTTGGTAGAATATTCTAGCGCTAATTTAAGGTCTATTTTTTCCTGAAAATAATAAGTTGCTGTTTGGTGAAAGTCATTTGCTGATGGTCCAGCCATTGTTTTTTTGATGCTCGCCAAGACTTTTGATTTTGTATCGAGTTGAAAAGGAAAATCTACTTGTGTTTTGTCCCAAGAAATAGATAATATAGCTCCGTTGAACTGCAAATCATCTAGTGAGATAGTGAGATTTTCAACTACATTATCTTGTTTTTTTACCTCTGAACTAAGTCGTAAAACAACTTTTGCATCATCCCACTTTTCTGGCATACCCCAATTTGTGGTTTCCGAATAAAAATAAAGTTCCCACATTTCTTTTGTCGGTTTTGCATACAAACCATAAGTGCCAACTTTTAATGTGTCTTTTCCAAAAATTAAATTTTCACTTGTCGTAATTTTCGTGTTTTCATTTGCTCCAAGTCGCCAAGTTTCTCCAAAAGGAACAACTTCCCCAAATACTTCGCGGTTTTTCTTTCCCGGACGTGAATAGCTAATGCTGATATCAGCTAAACCAACTTTTTGTTCAATTTTTCCAAGAGGACTTGCTTTCGGCATTTGAATTTGAGCATTTACTTGCATTGTTAAAAATGCGGATGCTAGCAGTAAAATTTTTTTCATGACGTTAATTTTAATTATTTGTTTATTTCTAATGTTGTTTCCACTTCCCAATTTGCGCGGACTTTTACGGGCGTATTAAAGTACAAAACATCTTCAGCTTGTTTTTGTTGCTGAACATCTATTGAATCCCATTTTTCATTCTTGTTTTCATCTAAAATTATCCGGAAGGCGTATTCTCCTGGTAAAAGATTCTCAAAGATGAAATCAGAGGAAGTTCCATTGGTTGAAAGTGCTTTTATCACTTTTTCTTTTTGAATAAGTTCGATAATTCCCGAAGATATATTACTGCTTAAATGAACCAGTAATTTTCCAAATTCTTTTTCTTCTTTTATTTGAATAGTTTGTTTTAAAGGGCTGTTTTGCGCACTGCTCTCTCCTATTATTGCTCCCTCCATTAATTCTATTAAAAATTCGTTTGAGCTTGTTTTCTTTATTTTTAAGCGTAACTTGTTAAAAAATATCTCACTATCAAAAAGTATACTGTTGCTATCTTTGGCATTCAAAATCTTAATTTTTTCTTTGTCAATGTTATTTATCTTGTCGTTGACCTCAAACTCAAGTATTTTTTCAGAACCATTTAAATTTTCAATATAACGAGGTTTTAGTTTCGTTGTCCTGTCTTTTTCTGAATACCTTAAATTAAATGTATCAGCTTCAATAATTAGTTTCAAAGGGTTGCTATTTGTTTGTCCAATAGCAATCAGTAAACTGTCTTTGTTGCTACTTGAAACAGGAAAAATAGCAGATAAATTAATTTCCATACTATCAAGAAAAATTTTAGCGGCTTGTTTTTCTTTAGGCATATTTATACCAATCAAACCAGGAGGAAGGATGCGCGCATTTTTTATCTTATCGCTATTCTTGGGAATAGAAAGTACAGATTTTAAGGTATCATTTTTTCGGTCCAAGATGTTAATTTTAGTGAACTCCCACCCTTGTTTTTCAGTTTTTTGAATGATTAGGTCATTGTTTTCATCACTAAAACTTTTTACAAAATAATCCCCGGCTTTTAATGTCGAGAATGCACTTAAGCCCATTTGATTACTTTTAGCAAAATACCTTGGTTTCTCAGCATTCAATGAATCGTATAATCCTACAACAATATTACTTAATTTCTGCTTTGAAAAAGCATCAAAACAAGACACAAAAATCTGCAGTGAATCTAAAATATTTCCTGTGGAAAAAGTGAGCTTCATTAGGGAATCATTTCCTTCAGTTACATCTTTTACCGCTTTATTTAAATAAATGCTGTAGCTTGTATTTTCTTTCAATTCACGCTTCCAAGAAATAGTAAGAGTTTTCTTTTTTATGGAGGAAACTAACGCTGCATCATTGGGCATTAAAAAGATGTTTTCTGTTGGTTTATTCAAGACAATAAATTCATTAAACTCAATGGAAACTGAAGTATCTTTAAAATTTACTGTTTTATCTTTTAAGGAAGATTTCTTGATTTGTGGCGCAATTATATCTTTTTCACCTCCTGAAATTGTACCAACCTGCGCACAGGAAGTCACAAGAAAAATAGAAAGAATTATAAAATAGTAACGAGCCATGAACAAAGTTCTTCTAAATGCTGTGAGTCAGTTGCGTCAAAGTTAGCCAATTCTTCACTATCAACATCTAAAACACCAATTACTATTCCGTTTTGAATCAGTGGAACTACAATTTCACTTTTTGAAATAGAACTGCAGGCAATGTGCCCCGGAAAAACGGAAACATCTTCTACAAGTATGATTTTCTTTTCTTCCCATGCCTTACCGCAAACTCCTTTCCCTTTTTGAATACGCGTACATGCAATTGTCCCTTGGAAAGGTCCGAGCACTAATTCATCTCCTTTAACTAAATAAAATCCCACCCAAAAGAATGAAAATGTTTCTTTTAATGCTGCACTTATATTTGCAAGGTTTGCAGTTGCATCTGATTCACCCTCCACCAGAGAAATAAGCTGAGGAAGTAAATACTCATATTTTTCTTTTTTAGTTCCTTGACTTAGCGCTATTTCTTTTGACATTGAATAAATTATTTTGTAAAATTTAAATTTTTTATTGGATTATGTGATAATATTCCTTAAATTCAAGTATAAATTATATAAATATGTTAGAAAAAGTAAAATTAGAAAAAATCCTGTTTTTGGACATTGAAACCGTTCCACAAACTTATGTTTACGAGGATTTAGATGAAAAAACAAAAGAGCTATTTAATCAAAAAAATCGCTTTGCTCAAAATGATGAAAAATCATATGAAATGCTTTACAATGAAAAGGGTGGAATCCTTGCAGAGTTTGGAAAGATTATTTGTATTTCCGTTGGCTTTGTTCAAGAAAATTCTTTGGGAAGAACAATGCGTTTGAAGTCTTTCGCACACGATGATGAAGAAACACTGTTAAAGCAATTTAAAAGCTTAATTGAAGCACGAGATTACCTTCTTTGCGGACATAATTCTAAGGAATTTGACATTCCCTATATCTGTAGAAGAATGTTGGTAAATGGAATTTCCCTACCTCCAAGTCTTGATATTGCTGGAAAAAAGCCTTGGGAAATAAATCATTTAGATACCATGGACTTATGGAAATTTGGAGATTATAAAGCATATACTTCTTTAGCACTGCTATGTCATATTTTTCACATTCCAACTCCTAAAGATGATATTTCTGGAGCGGATGTTGCGCGGGTTTATTACGAAGAAAAAGACTTAGATCGCATTCGCATATATTGTGAAAAAGATGTAATTGCACTTATTCAATTATTTCTAAAAATGAAAGGTG
>JBILAB010000079.1:0-8551 GCA_044354455.1 Crocinitomicaceae bacterium
TTTGGTCTGGAGAAGAAGATTACCGTTGGGAAGTTTTACGCAAACGAAAAGGATTTAATAATCCAATCATTTGGATGTTATTCAACTTATTTTTTATCTGCACTTATCAATTAACATTAATCTTCCTATTTACTTTACCAATTCTAGTATGTTTGAATACAAATGTTGACCACAATTTAAATTGGATCGATGGAGTTCTTGCTTTGCTTATGATAAGTTGTATTTACATAGAATTTATTGCAGACAACCAGCAATATGCCTTTCAACAAGAAAAACATAGGAGAATAGCGAATAATGAAGATCTTGGAGAATATAAAAAAGGATTTATCTCAACAGGTTTATGGGCTGTTGTTCGTCATCCTAACTACGCTATGGAACAAGCAATCTGGCTTGTGTTTTATTTATTTAGTGTACATATAACAGGTTCCTGGATTAACTGGTCAATTGCAGGTTGTGTTCTACTAATAATTCTTTTTAAAGGAAGTTCCGATTTTTCTGAAGAGATTACAGAAAGTAAATACCCGGCATACAAGGCTTATAAAGAAAGAACCCCACGGTTTCTTCCATTTATGAAGTTCAAAAAGATAAATAGTATGGAAAATTAGAAAGTTTACAGAATTAATAATTCCATACATCAATTTCCCATTTACGAATTTCGTCCTTGAGTCTTTCAGCTTCATACAATGCATCCACTCCATATTTGTAATCTTCAATCTCACGATCAAATTTATCTGAAGATTTATAGATTTGAGCATTGAATTGTCTTTTCCAGAATAAATCGTCAAAAGACATCCATTGAGCATCTGATTTGTCATTATAAACAAAATAATTAACAATTACATTTCTTAACTCAGGGAAATAAAGCCAAAAAACTTCTCTTTCTTCATAATTATCAGTGTATTCTATAAATTCACCATTTTCATATTTAAAAGACTTTCCTTCTTTATTATAAACTAATAAATCACCCCTTTCAGAAAGATCAGAAGTTAAATCAACAGAATACCGAGCTAGTGGAGCTATCGAGATAATTCTTCGGTCTAACAGAGAACGCTGCTTATCAAAAAACCAATCTTCTTTAATATTATAACCGAAAATACTATTGGATGCTAAATAAAGGATTTTAGGATCCTTACGTAAAATACTAGATGGATTTGCAGCATCCCACCAAAACTTAAATTTATCTTTATCTAAACCTGAAAGCAGAGCATAGTCGCTATCAGATAGAACCATTGAGTCAATATATTCTTGTGCTGTTTGATTTGTTTTTATTACATCAAAAGTATCAAGAGGTTCAGATGCCTTAGGTAATTTGAGATACTCGCCTACACCATTTGAAGAAATAATACCATTTATTTCCTTTCTATATGATGGATCGTTAAAATAATCAGACCTGTTAAGATTTGGTTTTTGAGCAATCGGATATTTTAAGCTATAGCCGTCCTCTAAAGCTGGATATGCATCACTTGCAACTTTATAAACAGTTAAATCTCCCAATAAAACATGCCTAAATATGATTGTCCACAAAGACCATCTACTTTGGTCTTTATTCCAACTATAATCATCAACCTCTTCCATTTTTGTTGGTTTGTAAAAAGATCCATCAGTAGTACCATCAAATGAATCAAAAGGTAAAAAAAGAATTTGATTCATTTTTTCACGAGCATCTATTCTAGAATACAAACGTCTTGACCAAACATAATCTGCAGCACGAACAGATTGATAAGGAACAATAGACCTAGTTGGTAATTCTTCTTTTATAACAACACCATCAATAACCCCATTAGATGGTTGATTAAATGGGCCTCTTAAAGGAATATCTTGACAAAAGAAAAGATTTATTGACAAGAAGAAAATTGAGAAACAAAGAAATATTTTTTTCATAATTATTTAATTTACAACTTTTAATACTCCGGTTGCAATTTCTATTTTATTAGAACCATTGCGTGTATATGATACTTCAACAGGTACTTTTTTACCTACCCTTACTTTACTAATGACGCTTGCAGGAACAACAGTTCCATTAAATGGAATATCATCTACATTTCCTCCAACAACTTTAAAAGTAACACCTGTAAAAGGACTATCCGCACCAAGGCTAACATTTGCAATAAATCCAGATGTTTTTGAAATTGTTGTACCTGCTAGTTGTGCTTTTGGAAATGATTTTACTTTATATTTAAACGTCCCCATATTTTTGGTTTTGCCATCTTTATCCTTTCCAGTTAGTTGAATTGTTACTTGTTTTGTTCCTGATGCAACGTTGACAAAATAACCATCGTATTTAGATCCATCCAAAGTCCAAGAAGTTTTACGTTTAGTGCCTCCAATAACATTTATATCAGAGCTAACAGAACCAGCAACAACAGGAACTATTTTATTATCCCAACCTGTATACAAAACACTCATTTCTGGAAGTGAAATTGAACCCTGTGGGGCAACAATTACATATTTATGTTCCCATGTCTTTGTATAAGGAATATATGATTTGCTCAAAATTGTAACGGATCCAGAAATAGTTTGCTCACCACTTCCAGTAGCTATTTTCTTAATATTTACAACCCCTTTTCCTGTCTCTTGTGATCCTCCACCATTGATTACAACAGTTGGATTTTTATCAGAATCATATGCAGCCATTGTAACTTTTAGATTTAATTCACCACCATTAGTTACTACAGCATCTCCTGCAACAAATGCCTCAATTTGATTAAATGAGAATTCGCCTGTGCTTACTTTACTCTTTAAGAGAGCAATTAATTTTTCACGTGCTTGAAGAACATCATTTTGTAAAGATGATAAAGATGCTAATGCTCCAACTAAAGGTGCATGATCAAAAGTTCTTCCTAACCAATGAATATTCGCTTTGTCCTCACCGTACTCATCAAACTCATTTTTAGACATTAATTCATACACCAATTGTAAAGTTGATGAATCTTCTGGATTTACTTTGTTACCACTAGCTTTCATCATTTTACTCAACTGTTTTTGCAAATCCTTACTGTCATCAAATTTATTAATATCTCCAACCTTAAGTTTCCAAATCTTCTTCTTACCATCTTGACCAATTCCTTCAGAATACGAGCCTGCTATTTCTACCATACTTTTACGGAGAGCCTTAAAATTATTCCATAATTGCATTCCTTCTTTAGAAGTAATTGATCCTATTTCAGAACCAACTAAAGCATGCATTGGTACATCAAAGTTATCTTTATGCTCTACTTTGAATAAGTTAAAACGAATAGGCTTAACAGGTTCTTTAGAATTATATTTTGACCAAATAATAAAATCTTTATCTTTCAGTTTTGGTGAATTTTTATCGAACTCTTCATCCGCCTCTGTTAAAAGTTTAAATTTTATACCATCAATATACTGAATCATTTTTCCAGTTTCCTTATCCAGCTTATCAATAATTGAAAGATATGTCTTTATTTTTGCTTTCTTTGCTTTATCTTTTGGGTCATTTAGCGTTTTAAAATCTTCAGCAAGTGTTGCTAAATTTTCTTGACCTTTAATATATAAATTTTCATTTGATCTCTGCGTATTGTCTTCAATAGCTGCAAAAGCCTCCAATACTTGCTTGGATACATTTAGTGCTAAAAGAGCTGTTAATACCAAATACATCATCCCAATCATCTTTTGTCTTGGGGTTTCCTTACCACCTGCCATAATTTCTAAATTTTTATTTAATAATTAATTTACTTAAAGATTGATTTAACCTTTAAGGGCTTTCAACATGTTACCATATACTGTGTTAAGTTCAGTTAAGTTCTTAGACAACATAGACATGTTTTCACGGTAGATTTGTGTATCTTGAGCTGAGGATGCTAAGTCATTCATTACACCTTTAATACTATCTTGTAATTGATTCATCTGACCAATACTATTTAAGTAGTCTTGAGACGATTTTAATTGCAGTTCATAAACATTATTTAAGGCAGATATATTTTGACCTAATTTCTGAGTTTCAGTTCCGAAATTTCCATCAACACCTGCTACAATTCCTGCTATAGCCTTACCTGAAGCTGCATACTCATCTGCAAGTTTATTAATTCCAATTGATGCAGATTCTAAACTCTTCACATAAGAATCAGTAGCGCCTGCAGCAGATGAAACAGCTCCTAATGATCGTGCATTATCAGCAAGATTTGACATGCTATCTCTTAATTTAGCTAGCAAAGGTTGATCAATGCCAGCTTGCTCTAATTGTTTTGCAAGTAAATCACCTGGGCTTCCTGCTTCTGCATCATGCCCAGCATCTTCTAAAGGCATAATAGCATATAGACCAAATATGAATGCTTCAGTTAACAAACCAATAATTAACATTGTATCACATCCTTTCCAGTGCATTATTTTAAATAATGCTCCAACAATTACAACAGAGGCTCCAAAGCCTGCTACTACGTGAGTACTTGATCTAAAACTTGGTGTTCCAAATCGTGTATTCCATTTTACTTTTTGATTTACTTCAGCACCCATAATTTTTTAAAATTTAAATTGAATAAACTACTTTAATTGAATATCGCTTTGGATTTCTTCACCATTTTCCTGATCGATATCTTTTCCTCCTCGACCCAGATGAGTCATGACATTTCTAAATCCAATGTATGATTTTGCAGTGTCCTGGTATTCATATGTTCGAGTACTATTCATTAAATAATAACCTATATCTTTCCAAGAACCTCCTCTTATTACTTTTCGCTTCTTTACAACTGGGTCTCCATCTTGAGCTTGATAATCATATTCTCCACTCATATCATGACCAAATTCATACATAGACTCGTCAAAGGTGGTAGAACACCATTCAGCAACATTTCCTGCCATACAATAAAGTCCAAAACCATTAGGATTATAAGAATAAACCTTTACAGTATGAAATCCGCCATCTTCAAAATATCGTCCTCTTAAAGGCTTGAAATTTGCTAAGAAGCATCCTGCAGCATTACGAATATAAGGGCCACCCCAAGGATATTGCGCTAAATCTAAATCTCCCCTTGCACCACGTTCCCATTCCGTTTCTGTTGGCAGTCTAAAGTCGTTTACAAACATATCTCCATTACTTTGTAACCAACTATGAAATAATTGAGAACGCCATACTGAAAATGCCTTAGCTTGTGGCCAAGTTACCCCTACAACAGGATAATTATCATAAGCATTATTCCAAAAATAATTCTGTGACATTGCTTCATTGTTTGAATAAGTAAAATCTCTCATCCAACATAAGGTATCAGGATATACATTGATTCGTTCTTTAAGTATAAACCTACTTCTATCAGTATGCCCTCTCAGTGCATTATGTTGCCCTTTACTATTTGTAAATCCTAAATCTAAATCTTGCCCTGGATTTTGTAAAACAGTACCATACAAACTATTAGTATCAGAGATGCTATATATAGTATTATCAACTTGAGCACCTTGAGGATCTCCATATTGCTTTCCCTTTCCGTAAACTGTTGTATCGACCCATACCTTGTCGCCACCCTGATCTGTAAACAAAGTAGAACGATGAGAATCAGAAACTTTATAATCTTTTCCTAGTGGTTCTCTTCTACCTTTTTTGTAAATACCACCATCTCGACTAGGTAATAAACTATCATATTGAAAATTATTTCTAGAATCAACTGATTTAGTTATTATTTTTCCCCTTTTAGCAGCTTCTTTAAAATCTACCCAATAATAATCAAAAAATAATAAACGTGTATCTATTTCTTTTCTTTTATAAAATTGTTCTGTTTCTGAATAATACATGTCGGATAAAAGAAAGGATGTTTCTGCGTCTGAATAATCTATTTTCTCCTCCCAATTTAAGGTAAAATATTTTCTATTTTCTACCCTACCGCCTTGATCGTAGGCAGTATTTACCTTTGATGATTTAGAAGCTTTGTCTGAATTACCAGCTTTAACCTTACGGGTACCTTGATTAATTTCTTTGTTAGTGTATTGCTGAAAAATACTTCTTAAGTCAGCATCTGTCATTACAACATCAGGTCTCTTTTCTGAGGATGGAATATTATTTTTTTGATCTAATTTGTAGCCATTTACTAAATCTAATGGCTTATCAGATTTTATTTTTTTCATTTTTGTTCCTTCAATATCTCCTAACAATCCAAGAATTGTTTTGTCAACCTCAGCATTATTAGTACTGTCCATAAACAATTGAAAAGGAGTATTTCCACCTTGAACATCAGAACCCATAGTTATAAACGTCCTATATGGTTCTTTAAAAAAATTATCCGGGACGTTTATCCAACGTTCAGCATCATCATCGTAACTCCTTCTATATAATTTTTCCCTTGCGATAGAATCTCTAACCCAATCAACAAATTGACGGTATTCATTATTAGAAATTTCTGTTTGATCCATATAAAATGCAGGCACAGAAACTGTCTTAACCCTTGAAGTATGAAGACCCATTATATCTTCATCATCTTCACCAGTTTGATAGGCTCCAGAGGGAATATAAACCATTCCATATGGTAATTTTCCTGGACCAAGAACGTCAGGATAAAATGTTGATCGACCTCGAACTCCTACTAGATTTCCTTCAACCCCACTATTACAAGCGAATAATATTGGAAAAAGCACAATTAAACTTATTAATTTCTTCATTGTATTATTTTTGTTTCTCTGTTTAATAATATTATTCTTTATATCAGAATTTAACATAAACGAAAATGTATATATATAGTTACAAATTTTATATTTTTTATAAAAATCTTGGGTTTCTTGAAATTACAGGTTTTGGTGACTTAATATTATAACAATATCTTAGTACTATTTCATGCGACCCTCTTGAAACTGATGCTAATTTATTAATTGTAATGTCATAAGAATACCCAATTGTAAATTTTTGAAAAGGAGAATAACCTAGTAAAATCCCTATAGCATCTGAATTTCTATATGTAAGGCCACCATAAATTTCATTATCATTAATAGTGTAAAAATAACGTGCGTTTATATCAAAAGAGTATTTAACTAAGTCTGTTCTCATTAATACTTGAGCATCAATCTTACCATTCAAAACATCATCAAATGTTTTACCTCCCATAAGATAATAATGACGTGCTGTTTGGTAATTTTGATCTAATCCATTAACTTTCTTTTGTAAAAGCGACTCAGATAAATGTGTTGAAGAAAGACCAGCATAAAAATCTTTTCCGTGGAAATAAGCTCCAAAATTAGCATCTAAATTTGTTGCTGCGAAACCTAAAGGCAATGAAGGGTCAGTAGTGCTTGTTGGAGGCACCCAAGTTGGATCTAAACCATAATTCATAATACCTAGACCTATACCCAAGCCCAAAACTCCAACATTGCTTATTTTAATTGGATAACAATAATTTAACAATAAGTTATTTTGGCGAGAGAATCCTATTGCATCATGATAAAATGCAAGACCAAGACCACCCTTAAAAAATCTTGAGAAATTTCCTTCTAAATTTAATACAGCGGAATTAGGCGCACCATTTACTTTATCCCATTGATTCCTATAAATAGAAGTTGCACAAATACTATTGTTCATATCAATTCCTGTTTTACCTGGATTAATACTCATTTTATCATACATGAAATTTGTTATTAACTTATCTTGCTGAGAAAACAATCCCAAACTAAAAAAATTAAAGATTAAAATTAAATGTAGATTTTTCAATTTCATATATTATTTGTTAAAAAATGTAATAGGCATTAACAATGTTTGTTACACAAATAGTTTGCTAAAATAAACATATTTATTTAAAATTAATAAAAAATGGGAAAAAAAATAAAGTTTCAGAATAGTTTTTGATAGGTTTTCCACCATAAATCAGGTAATTCATTTTTCATAGCATTTTCATAATCTTCTTTATTGCAAGGGACAAGATAATGACGTTCGTATTTACTTTGATTGCTGGGAGGAAATGGAACTTCCATCCACCACCGAGATGACTTATTACTTTTAAAAAAAATCAATTCATTATTGGATTCCTCCATGACAACAGTGAATTTTTTGTAATCGGCTTTATTCCCAATAGGAAAATCACCAAAACGTGCGGCGACACCATCAATAAAATACCAAATCAGCTGTGCTAAAAGTTGATCAGAAACTTGTGTTTGATTTATATAATTAAATATACCAAAAGAAGACACTTTATCTGATATTCCTGCATATTTTCCAATCTGACAAATTTGTTCGGCATAAAAGCCATTTGGCAGACCACTTCTGCTGAGCGTTTCAGATGCTTTAATAGATTCAAAATCAATATTAATTATATCTGCATTTCTTAAGTGAGGTTCAGCTTTCTTAAAATCAGCATTAAACTCTCCTAAGCGACAAATATCAAAGTAAAGTTTTTCAAACAGTGCTAATTCCTTAGGATTTGAGTAAGGTACTTGTAAACCAATATTAGCATGATTGAATAAATAACAAGGTCGCTTTAACAACAAATGACTCAAGTAACCATTTGAATTTATCTCATCTTCGGGGGCTCCTAAATCTAGGGCATAATCAACAGAACAAATATTTATCATCTGCTCTAATTTTTCATAAGCTGAATAAAGCGCTAAAATAAGATCTTGACTT
>JBILAB010000080.1:0-8495 GCA_044354455.1 Crocinitomicaceae bacterium
AATGTTGCGAAATTAATGGAACTTGAGCTTACGGATGAAACATACAATGAATTAAAAGCTGAAATTGAATTTAGTGAGCAGCTATTTATAAAAGAGGCAAATGAAACTGCAAAATTCTTTCTTTCTCTTAATTTAACAGAAGATCAATTACCAGGAAAAGGCAGAAGCTATATAAGTATCGTTCAACTTTCAGGTTTAAAAGAATTTCCAGATAGCAAAGATAACAAGCAACTTTTTACCAATACAATTCTAAAATATTGCAACGAACCCTCAGGTAAAAAGGATTTTCCCTCGGAATTAAGAAAAAAACTACTCTCTATTAATACTCTTTTCCTAGAACTTCAACCTCAGATACTTTTACTGAGAAAATTTAGATCAAACTTTTATAATATTGCATTATTGCAATTTGTTGCTGAGGCATTAAATGACTTGAAAAATAGCGAGCAAATTATTAGAATTTCAGAGTTTAATAAATTGATTGGTTCACTTGTACAAGACGAAGACGCACCATATATCTACGAGCGATTAGGGACACGATTGGAGCATTTCTTACTCGACGAATTTCAAGATACATCAAGACTTCAGTGGTTAAATCTCATCCCCTTAGTCCATGAATCTATTTCCAATAAACGAAAAAATCTTATTGTTGGAGATGCAAAGCAATCAATTTACCGATTCAATAATGGAATTGCAGATCAATTTATTGCCTTACCAGAAATTTACAACCCTGAAAATAATGCGAGATTAACTAAAACTTCTAACTATTTTAATGCCCTCGGTGTCAAGCAAGACATACTAAATAATTATCGATCAGCGAGTGAAATTGTCAACTTTAACAATGCTTTATTCTCAAACCTAAATGATTTTGTGACGGAAAATACGCAACGATACTATGCTTCAGTAAGTCAAAATCCACAATCAAAAAAACAAGGATTTGTAGAAATAATATCACTTGAACAAAAAATTAAATTAGAAGATTTAGTTGACGAAATTGTTGCGCGCATTGAAAAATGTAAAGAAGATGGTTTTTCCTTCGGAGACATCTGTATCTTAACTGAGAAAAATGACACCGGCAATTTTTTTGCACGAGCATTAACAGATCTAAAATACAAAGTGGTTTCTCTTGATTCACTTTTAATTTCTGGAGATGCTAAAGTTCAGTTAATGGTGTCTTATTTTAAAAGACGAACTCGGCCATCACAAGAAACGGAGGCTAGAAGATTTGCAGAATTGTATTTTAGAATTGCAAAAAAGGGGAGCACAGAAAAATACCTATCCTACTTTGAAAGTATAATTGATAGCAGTGGAAAAACAAGGCGAATCTTTAAAGATAAACTTTTCTTGTGCGAGCATTTTGGAAGTGAAGAAGAATTTTACACTCCCTATGAAAATCTCTACGATTTATGCTTAAAGTTTTTAAAAATGATGGATTGGCAAGAAACGCAAGAACCATATATTCATCATTTTATTGATGTTGTTTTTAATTACCAAATTTCAAGGCAAGCAGATATTGGCTACTTCCTAGAATATTATAAAGATAATAAAGCAAAAATAGCGTTGCAAATGCCCGAAGCAGACGCAGCAATTAAAATAATGACCGTTCACAAATCAAAAGGACTTGAGTTTCCTGTAGTCATTATTCCAAAATTAGACTTAAGTACTTCGATTCATAAAAACTCAAAATTCCTGGTTGAAGCTAGCGGGAAATTAATTTATGGAAATGCAAGTCCTAATAGCATTATTCCTGAGATTGCAGCTTTTAGTCTAAACGAAAAAGAGCTTACATTTCTTGACAAACTTAACCTGGCTTATGTTGGTTTGACAAGGCCAATTGAGCGACTTTACGCATTGAATTATTTTAAAAAAAAGCAATTAGGAAGCGTTTTGCACCTTGCATTAGAAAAAATGAATTGTACAAGTCTAGAAAATGGAGCCCTAAGATACCTTGCAGGGGAAGAAAAGAAAAGAGAGAATCAAGAAGAAAAGAAGGAAGAGTTTTTCTACCTTCCACTTGAATTAAAAGATCGCTTATGGTATCCCGATATTGTTTTCAAAAAACAAAAAAGAGAGGAAGAACAGTTAGAAGAACAGCTATTTGGAAATTATTTTCACTTGTTGATGTCAAAATGCGAAACTATTGACTCTCTAGAAATAACAATTGAGAATTTAATAACAAAAGGTGAAATTGACAGTGCATTTAGTGGAAAATTAATAGCTACTGCAAGCGCATTTTTTGAAAATTCTGAAAAAATTAAATTATTTGAAGGGGCAATAGAAATCATTAATGAAGAATTGATTTTGTTTGCAGAGGGTTTATCTAAACGGCCAGATAAAATTATTGTTAAGGAAAATGAAATAATAATTTTAGATTTTAAAACTGGGAAGGAAAATAAAGAGCACCAACTGCAACTAGAAACATACCAAACTATCGTTGAAAGTATGTATGATCGAAAAGCCAGAATTTTTATTTATTATTCTGAAATAGATGAATTAAAAGAAGTCTAATTTACAAGCTTTAAGGCTGAATTTTTCTCTATTGTCATCTTCAAAAATTTAAAAATAATCGGATGTGGAATATCGCGAGTAGACGAAATTTGGGGGCAAAAAGCACACGCTAAAAAAAACGGATGATTCACTAAACAAATAATTTCAGGATCATCAAATTGATTTAATCCAAGAATTTCAATAAATTCTCCTTTTAATTGTTCAATCAATTGAGGGTATAAACTAAAACGAGAAGAAGTTAATTCAATCGAACTAAAATTCTCATACATTTTTTGATATTCGCTTGTTTGTGGAAAAATACTCACCCGTTCAAATTGACTTCCAGCTACTAAATTTTCAGAAATTAATTTTTCTCCTTGAGTATTTAATTGATTAATAGCAACTAAAAATTCAATAAATAACTTAAATGATTCCCCTGTAATTAATATTGGAATTGATTTCTCAATTAGTATTTTAAAAATCCCATTTAGGAAAAATATATTTTGAAAAGGGCCAGGAGCAATCCAAATACCATCAAATTGATCAAAATATATTGGCTTATTCTTAACTGCCTCATTTACTTTAATCCAATAATAATTGGTTTCTACTTCTAATAATTCTAGAGAATGGTCAAGTGATAAATTTGTTGCATGGTGAGAATTATATGTAAAATTATAATCACCAATTATAGCTATTTTGAGTGAATCACTCATTTCAGAAAAAGTAAATATTAGCTCTTAGCGTTTGAACCAAGCGGTATATTTTGCAGTATTTATCGTTATCGATTCATCTAATAAAGTTTGAGGATTAATTCTCCAAACCTTACAAGAAAACTCACACAAAAACAAAGAATAGTCGCCAGTATTATCAGAATCTTGATCTAATATCGTGAACTTTGCAAATTGACCAGGATCAGATTCACGAGAAATCCAAGAAACTCCATTATTATCAATGTATTCAACTTGAACACCTACCATAGAAGGCAAAGTTGATGCAGAAAAATAATTTTTAAATGAAATAGGAGAATCTGAGTTATATGTATGGAAATTATTAAACATCGATAAAGTAGGTTCAATATTTGATGCTGCGTCCCATGTTAATGATCCAAAAGTTAAATGAATAGCTTGCTCAGAGTAAAAAGAAGACATTTCTGATTCAAAAATTTTCCTTGATAATTGAGGAGAAGGAAGATAAATAGAAGATGTATTTGTATATGACTTGTAACCCTCAACATTTTGCGTCCATTCTACATCAGTTCCATTTATAACAGCCTCGAAGCTAGAATTTAAATCTACAGTGGCAATCGGTGGAGGAATTACTTCGTGTTTTATACAGGAATTCATCATGAAACCTAAAAATATTGTTGCAACAAAACCTAAAAATAACTTCATAATAATAAGACTTAAGTAAAATAATCTATCAAATTTAATTCTATTAACGTTAAAAAACAAAAAAAGATGGCTTAAAGCAGAAATAATGGTGTTTTGCTACCTAAGAAATTTATCTTTCACTTCTATTTCAATAAATTTTCTATTGCATGCCAAGAATCTTCTGTCCCAACGAAACAGCCTTTTAAAACAAGTTGATGAACTTCATCCTCCTTAAAATTGACAAGCTTTTTTTGTCCTTTATGAACTTTGAATTTCTCTGGATGTGTAAGAATTTCATCAATTTGTTTTGGTAATTCATACCCAGAGTTACTTACTTGAATGTGAATACTATTAATCCACTCTTTGTCTATTTTAAAAAACGACCAGATATCATCCCCATAAAATTCAAGATAGCTTATTTTTCCATAGACCTTTAAAAGAACAGTGTCGCTAAAAACTTCTACAAGCGCAGAGACTTTTTCTGGAGCTTCCTTGTTTAAACTGCGCCATTCTTCGTCGTGTATATGATTAATTACAAGAAATTCCTTGAATTCTTTTTCCAAAGATGTTAATTCTTCAAAATTTAATTTTCGAAAGCGCACGTGTAGTTTATTTTACAAGCTTTACCTCAAAAGAGATATCGACAACCTCATCAATTAATTTTTCAGTAATACCCTGTTCTAATATAAATTTGTATTTACCCCTTGAAGGTACTTTTCTTCTTTTAAAAATTAAAGTATGCTCTACAATTGATCCCGTTTTTTTTCCAATCCAAGAGCCATCAGGATAACAAGTTTTTATCTCAAAAGGCTCTCTTACCGAAAGTCCGTTTGGTGGAGTGGTATTTAAAAAAATCCAGAGATTATTATATTTATAGGATGTAGAAGTTCTTAATGTGACAATAAAATCATATAAGAGATTAGTGTCTTTTATATCAACAATAAATTTAGGTTTAACACTTCTTGACCAAGAATTATTTTTGAAAGAATATGATTTAGTGTAAACCGGAGCGTCATCACACGAAAAAAGAGATACAAGTAATATACAAATGAAAACACTACGCATTGTTTCCTTTTGATGAATTATTTGGCTTGTTCGTATTTTGATTGCCCCTGAATTGTTTATTCCTATTCTGATTAGAATTTGGTTTTTTCTTGAAATTATTCTCAAAGCGTGTTAAGCTATCCTGACCAACAACATTGGAATAACCTAATTCTACAATTTTTTCGATTTTAACAAATTCTAATAAATCCTTAGGGCTTACTCCCTCTTTGTTCAATTTAATAATTTCTTTTACTCTTTCAGGACTCAAAGCGATTAATCCTGTTTCTCCGCGATATCCATACCACAATAAGCGTTTAAAAACATCTGTTTTAAAGTGAAATGCTTCGCCTTTTTCTGTTTGTAATTTAGTTTCTGTTTTAGGAAATGATTTTATTGCATCTAAGTACATGTCTAACTCATAATTAAGGCAGCATTTTAATTTTCCGCATTGCCCTGCTAATTTTTGAGGATTCAATGATAACTGCTGGTAACGAGCTGCTGAAGTAGAAACGGAACGAAAATCAGTTAGCCAAGTCGTGCAACACAATTCTCTTCCACACGAACCAATTCCACCTAATCGAGCAGCTTCTTGTCGAGATCCAATCTGCCGCATTTCAATGCGCACTTTAAATTCGTCAGCCATATCTTTTATTAACTGACGAAAATCAATTCTTCCTTCTGCAGTATAATAAAATGTTGCTTTAGTTAAATCTCCTTGATATTCTACATCAGAAATTTTCATTTGCATTTTTAAATTCAATGCAAGAGTTCGTGACTTATACATTAAATCTTTTTCCAAAGAACGTCCTTTAATCCACAAATCAATTTCTGTCTGATTAGCAATTCTTAGTATTTTTCGAATATCAAAAGGCTTCAAAGTTGGCTCCTTTTTTAAAACTTGAATTCTTGCTAGTTCTCCCACTACGGATACAACACCAATATCATATCCTGGAGAAGATTCGACAACTACAATATCGCCAGCATGCAAGCTTAAATTAGAAGTGTTTCTATGAAAGTTTTTTCTTGAGTTTTTAAACCTAACCTCTACAATGTCATATGCTTGTTGACCAGCTGGCAAAGAAATGTTAGCAAGCCAGTCATATACTTCTAATTTATTACACCCTCCACTACTACAATTGCCATTGTTTTTACATCCTCTTGGAGTTCCACCACTACTAGTACCACACGACTCACATCCCATTTTTTGAAATTATTTAAGTGTAAAGTTACAAAAAATTCATACAGAAAATTGAACTGTTACGCCTGATGAATAAATCGCATAACCTGAAAACAAAGTTGCGTAAATAAAATTTTCGAATTGGCATTTCTTTCTAAATGATAGTAAGCATCATCGAAAGTCCTTATAAATTCTCGGATATTATTACCCGAAATAAAGGGCGCAAATTTTACAAGAAATTCCTCTTCTTCTTTAGATACTCTCATCATGCTCTCTCCAATATAATTACTGATATTACTTTGACGAAACATGTGAAGCGCATAAATTAGAAAAAGTTTTTGCGTCTCTTTCCCTTCTAAACTTATTTTTTCAGCCCAATCCATCATTGCGATTACATCTTTTTTATAACATACGCGCATCAGCACCATAAATAAATCAACATAAATAGATTGATTTACTGAAGCTTCCATAAATTCTTTTGCAAGCAATAAATTGCCCTCTGCAAATGATGCAATAGAATCTGCTTGAACTGAAGTCAATTGATTTTTTTCTTGCAAAAATGAACTCAAAAGTTCTAACTCAATTTTCGGGACACGTATTTTCTGTGTTCGCGATTGAATTGTGAGCAATAAATTATCTGGCTTATCTGAAACCAACAAAAATAAAGTCTGTGCTGGTGGCTCCTCTAAAATTTTTAGAAGTTTGTTAGAACAAGCTGTATTCATTTCTTCCGGATTCCAAATCAGCATGATTTTGTAACTGCCTTCAAAAGATTTTAAACTTAATTTTCTAAGAATTTCTTTACTCTCATCGACTTTAATTACCGCTTTGCGTTCCTTGACATCTATTTTTTTTGTCCAATCTACTAAATTAAAATAGGGATTCTCTCTTATTTGTTCACGCCAATCGGAAATAAAATCATCGGAAATTGATGGTTTATTTGAATTATCATTCGGCACAATTGGAAATGCAAAATGCAAATCTGGGTGCTGAAGTTTTTCTACTTTTTGACAGGAGGCACATTCTCCGCAACTATCATCTGTTTGTTTTTGCTCGCAGAATAAAAATTGAGTATATGCCAAAGCAAGAGGTAGTGTTCCAAAACCAGCTTGTCCGCTAAACAATTGTGCATGACTAATTTTATCGGCTAATACTGCGCGAATAAGGTCACTTTTTAGTTTTTGCTGTCCAATTACTTCTTTAAATCTCACAGTCAAAATTAAGTGTAATTTACCGAAGAATTAGAAAAAACCAAGATGATGATTAAATTATTTTTTTGATTTCTTTTACTCTACTCCATGAACTAAAAGCACAATTTCGCCTCTTGGGGCTGTTTCCTTGAAATATGCAATTTGTTCCGACAAAGTTCCTCTATGATATGTTTCAAACATTTTTGATAATTCCCGAACTACACAAATTTGTCGTGATTCAGAAAAAAAAGGAAGCATTTGTTCTAATGTTTTTAGTAATCTATGTGGAGATTCATAAAAAATAATTGTTCTTTCTTCAGTGCTCAATTCTTTTAATCTTGTTTGACGGCCTTTTTTGTGTGGGAGAAATCCTTCAAAAATAAATTTATCGCAGGGAAAACCGCTCCCAACAATTGCTGGAATTAAAGCACTCGGGCCTGGCAAGCATTCAATAGAAATATTTTTTTGAAGACAAGCCCTAACCAATAAAAATCCAGGGTCAGAAATTGCTGGAGTTCCAGCATCTGAAACTAAAACCGCAAGTTCAGATTCTTCAACAATTTGCACGCTTTTTTCTAAAAATCGATGTTCATTGTGTGCATGAAATGAAATTACTTTTTGTTGAATGCCTAAGTGCTTGAGTAATTTTTGAGTAACTCTCGTGTCTTCAGCAAAAATAATATCTGCCTCCTTTAAGTACCGTATGGCACGAAATGTAATATCTTCTAAATTTCCGATAGGAGTTGGGACCAATGCTAATTTTGCCATTATTATTGCTTATAAAACAAGGTTTATATTAAGAAAAAACATTTCGGACAACATCTTCTATTTTTGAGCATAAAACGATTTCGATTTTGTATTTTTTGGAATTAATATCCTTGTTGTACTTAGATACAATGATTTTATCATAACCCAACTTATCTGCTTCACTAATTCGTTGTTCCAAGCGATTTACTGGTCGCACCTCACCAGATAGACCAATCTCTGCCGCAAAAGTTGTTGTTTTAGGAATTGGTAAATCTGCATTGGAAGAAAGTACAGCCATTGCAACTGCTAAATCAATTGCAGGATCATCTACCTTTATTCCGCCTGCTATGTTTAAAAAAACGTCCTTTGCGCCAAGTTTAAAGCCACATCTTTTTTCCAAAACAGCAAGTAACATATTTAATCTTTTAGAATCAAAACCCGTTGATGAACGCTGCGGAGTTCCATATGCTGCAGTAGAAACTA
>JBILAB010000081.1:0-8483 GCA_044354455.1 Crocinitomicaceae bacterium
TGATAGTCACTGTATTATTTGCCCATGAGCCAGTAACTCCTGCTGGTAAACCAGTGAATATAGCTCCAGTTGCACCTGTTGTTGCTAGTGTGATCGTTGTAATAGCACTATTGATACACACCGTTTGGTTGGTACCTGCTACTATCGTATTTAATGGGCTTACTGTTATAGGTCCTGTTGTAATAGCCTGACCTGGACAGCCATTTCTTGTAGGTATTACGCTATAACTTACAGTTTGTGGAGTATTACCACTATTTGTAATGGTCATCACAGGTAAATTCCCACTACCCGAAGTGGTAAATCCCGTAATATTAGGTGAACTTGCAGTTCCCGTCCATGCAAAGGTTGTTCCACTTGGCGCCGGCACCCAAGTTACCAATGTTGTAGCTTCGCCTGAGCAAATGGTTTGTACTAAGGAACTATTAGTGATCGTTGGCGTAGGATTAATGGTAACAGAAAAGCCTGCTGCAGTTCCCGGGCAGTTATTAAATGTTGGGAGTACTGAAATAGTTCCTACTATCGTTCCTGGTGTATTATTATTCGTATTACTTGGCGCAGTCCAAGTTGCAATGTTGCCAGTTCCGCTTGCACCTAAACCTATTAATGTATTGGAGTTTGCCCAAGAAAAAGATGCACCAGTAGGGATAGAAACGAAGGCGCTTGGACTAATAGTTCCCCCCTGACAAACTGCAATAGGACTAAATGGTCCGACGGTAGCTACGGGATTAACATATGCAATTACAGTGATTGGACTTCCAGGACAAGAGGCAGCTGTTGGCGTGATGGTATAAGTTACATTACCAATAGCTGAGCTAGTATTTAAAATTACTTGATTAATTGAAGTAGCCGGAGCAGTAGAATTTTGACCTCCAGCTACTCCCGTACTATTTGCTGCTGTCCAAGTAAATGTTGTTGCTGTAGTACTTGAGCTTAAGTTGATTTGAATATTTTGACCACTACAAACAGTATCATTGGAAACAAAAACTGCTTGAGCAATAGGTGCTGGCTTAATTGTAATCGTATATGTTGCATTAGCACCAGGGCATTGTGAAGCACCAGAGGTAGTTGCTTGTGCTGTTATTATTACAACTAATGGACTACTACCCAAATTAGTTAGGTTATTATAGATTGGAATAGTATCAGTTCCTGATACTGGTGTAAAATTGCCTACTCCAGTAGGAACCGATGCACTCCAACTGAAAGTAACACCTGCTGTTCCAGAGCTTAAGGTTACTAATTGAGTATTTCCTCCAGTACAAATGGACTGATTTACAATAGAAAATTGAGCGGTTGGGGCTGGATTTATTGTAATAGTGTATGTCTGAGGAATACCATTACAGCTAGAGGCTGTTGGTGTAACTTGGTAACTTAAAGTATAAGGTGAGGTACCACTATTGCCTATAGTAGTTACTGGAATTTGTCCACTCCCGTTAGTTTGATAACCTGTTATTGTCGCTGGTACGGCGCCAGGATTACTCAATACCCAGCTGTAGCTGCCTGCTGCAACTGTATTACTAAAATTTGTAATGGAAGTAGGGATACCACCGCAAACTGTTTGATTGGGAGATAAAGTTAAAGCAGGTATTGGTTTAACAGTTATGACATATTGGAATACCGGACCACTGCAACCTAAAGCTGTAGGTGTTACATCATAGGTAATGGTTTGATTAATGTTACTTGAATTTGTAATACCAGTTAAAATTGGTAAATTTCCTGTTCCACTGGTTGTAAATCCAACTACACTTCCACTACTACCAATTGCCGTCCAAGCATATGTAGTTCCTACTACTCCACTCGTCCATAATACCGCAGTCGTAGCAAATCCAGAACAAATTGCTTGCCCTGATGGATTATTGGTTACGGCTGGTGTAGGGTTTATTGTAATCAAAAAATTACTTGTCGTACCAGTACAACCATTAAAAGTGGGAGTAACTGAAATTGTTCCTATTATTGATGTATTTGTGTTGTTAGCTGGTGAAGCCCAAGGTGTAATATTGCCAGTTCCGCTTGCTCCTAAACCTATTAATGTATTAGAATTTACCCAAGAAAAAGAGGCTCCAATAGGGTTAGAAACAAAGTCGCTTGGACTAATGGTAACCCCGGGACAAACCATAATAGGACTAAATGGCCCGACCGTAGCTACCGGTTGAACCGTAACGATTGTTGTGTCAGGCACGCCAATACAATCGTTAGCAGTTGGGGTAAAAATATACATTACTTGTTGTGTTGCATTCGTATTATTTACAATTGCTGTGGTTAACGTTGCTGTATTAGTTCCTGAAGACAAAATACCACTTGTAGTTGCCACTACCCCTGAAGGCACAATAGCATACCAAGAAAATGTTGTTGGATTAATTGATGAAGACACAGTAATAAAAGCACTGGCACCCGAACAAATTGGCCCAACTGTTGCAGGTGATATAGCTACAGGTAAAGGGTTAATAATAATTGTTGAATTTGCTGTAGTAGTGCCACATTCGTTGGTTGCACTTACAGAAAAAGGGAAAGTTCCATCTGTTGGATAAATTATAGGTCCAGGATTTTGAAGATTAGACGACAAAGGATTCGGCTGGCTATTAAGCGGAATACTATTATTAGGATTAAAATTCCATGCATAAGCAATTGGAGGAGTTCCGTAACAAACGTTAGAGCTTAATACGGGAGTAAAACTTGCTCCTGCACAAATTGTAACTGGTGGCGTAATAGAAACCATCGGAACTGCTTTTATAGTAATGACCTGAATCATCGTATCGTTTACACAGGCGTTTCCAGGAACAGCAGAATTTAACCCCGTGATTAAACTGACTGAGTATATCCCAGGTCCTGTAAAATTAAAATTTGGAGTAGATAGATTACTGTTTGCGGGAGCTACAGAGGGGCCTCCCGAAGTTGTACAATTTTGAGGGTTAGTGGAAGTAACCGCCCAGTTGTAGAAATTTGAATTATTACACCCTGGTAGACTTGAATTATTTACTGGTGTTATGGTTAGTGGAGAGCAACCTGTATTCACAGGCAATGTAAATGATGCAACTGTCGGCGCAACAACACAGATGGTTTGCGTCATAGTATCTACAGCACAATCATTGCCTACATGCAAAGTAAGTTGATACGTTCCTGGTGTAGTCCAAGTAATTGGCAGCTGTAAAGAACCTTGTGTCCATTCTTGCCAATCATACCCGAATTCCGAATTAGGAACAAGTCCATTACTAGAACCTAAGATAGCGCCAGCGCCAAGTACGAAACCTGAATTTGGTGTAATTGTCCAATAATGGCCATAAAGAGAATCACAAGAACTAGAAGAAACGTTTAAACCAGGGTCTGAAATATCATTATATTGTATCGTTTGATTAACGCAGACAGGAGAAAAAGGAGCTGGAGAAGCAACAAAATTTGCATCAACACTATTGGCCACAGAAATTGGCCCAATAGCAGCAAAAGTTCCCAGCGGACTACAACCATTAGTTGCTAGCACTTGAATGGCGTATGAATTGTAGTAAGTAGAAGTTCCAATTACAGAGTTAACTCCGCATGATGTACTTGAGAACTGATGTAAAATAGTATCCAAATTATTTGCGCCAAGGCTAGTTAATATATTAGTTGGCGATCCGTCATTATAAATTATTTGAAAAGATGTACCGGCTGAAGGTGTAGCTTGACTACCTAAGGTAAAAGAGTAATTATTAGGAAGGCAGGATGATGATCCTGAGCCAGACAATGTAATACCAGGAGCAAAATTACCAACATATACTTGGTAATTGGTGGTATCAGTACAGCCACTTGGATAGGTCACAGTATAGTTTAATGAATAATAACCTTGACCTGAATAAGTATGAACCCAATTTGAAGGATTAGCTGCAGGAATTGTTGATGTTGTATTGTCTCCCCAGCTTATTAAGTAAGTAGTTCCTGAAGGATTATTAGGTATATTGGGGTCAGTAAAGGTAAAATTACCTATTGCAGATCCACCACATTTACGAAAAATAGTAATCCCATTGAAGACAATACTTGAATAATAACTACCATTAGGATTCATCGAAAGTACCGTTAGCGGAGAAGGATTAACAACAACATTTACAGTCGCTGTATTACCCGCGCCAAGACTTAATGTCGTTGTATAATTACCGGTATTGCTATATGTTACTGTGTGCGGTCCAATTTGATTTGAATTATTTAGCGTCCCGCCTTGAAAAGACCAATTGTAATTAGTGTTGTTATCGGTTCCTGTTGAAGTATTTGTATACGTTATAGTATTTCCCTGGCAAATAGTAATTGTACCATTAACAGCAGCCTGGCTAGTAGAAAAACTTGCCTGAGAAAAAACCTGCCCCCACTTTGATAAGAAAATGAAAAATAAAAAAAATGCAAATTTGCTAAATGGCTTATTTAATAGATCCAATTTGATAAATAAAGTTATGAAATTACAATTAATAAATTTAAGACGCACTTAAAATCATTAAGTTGCCTTTAAATTATTAAAAAAAGTAGGGCATTAATTATTCTTGAACCAAGAACAAATCACTTCGTAAACTTATACCCAACGCTTCTTATAGAATGAAAAAATTGGGGTTTTCGAGGATTTTTTTCAAATACTTTTCGGAAAACTAAAATGTAATTATCAATTGTTCGTGCAGTTGGATAGGAATCTTTTCCCCAAACTCGGTCTAATATTTCATCT
The DNA here is from genome assembly GCA_044354455.1 of Crocinitomicaceae bacterium. Lineage (GTDB taxonomy): Bacteria > Bacteroidota > Bacteroidia > Flavobacteriales_D > Crocinitomicaceae > UBA952. Next base: position 4,676 of record JBILAB010000081.1, read on the forward strand.
CTGGAAACTACTTTTCCTTCTTTCTCTTGAAATAATTGAAGTAGTTCAATTTCTCGTTTAGAAAATAGGTGCACAATTTCATTCTCTAATGATCTAACCTCAAAAGTGTTGAAATCAACTTCTAATGCTCCAACTTGAAGTAAAAAATCTTTTTGTTCCCCTCCTTTTTTTGTGAGAATTTTGACTTTCAAAATGAGTTCTTCCAAATCAAAGGGTTTCGGTAAGTAATCATTTGCACCAATTTTTAATCCTTCAATTCGATCTTGTGTTGTTCCTTTTGCAGATAAAAATAAAATAGGAGCTTGACTTTTCTCTCGAATAATTTTACACAAATCTAAACCGCTTGTCCGCGGTAACATCACATCTAAGATAAATAAATCGTAGTCTATTTTTAATTCAAAATGGTCTTCTGCTAAGCCACCATCATGAATTGCAAAGACTTCATATCCATCTAATTCTAAATTAAATTGAATCATTTCTATCAAGCTCTGCTCGTCTTCAACTAAACATATGGTAATTTTTCTTGTTAATCTATTCACTTTATTTATCTTTATAAAAGTGAAATTACTAAAAGCTTTCAAACTATGAAGAAATTACTACTCTCCTTTACAATTTTATTCTTTTTTGCTATTTCTTCAACTGCTCAAATTGATTTTGTGCCCCGACAAAAATTTGTCCTTGATAACAATGTACCGGTAAAAATGATTGCCGCCCCTGATTTAGAAGCGCTTCACTTGGAGGACATACAACGGGACAAACTTGGCTTGCTCTATCGAATTGGTCTTGCTACAACGGTAAATATTACACCATTAAATTCTGGCATTTGGACAACATTGCCCAATGGAGACCGCAAATGGCAATTAGTTGTTAAGTCATCTGGTGCAGAAGCTTTGAGTTTTTTATTTGAAACATTCAAACTTTATGGAGCTTCAACTTTAGTAATTACAGATCTAAACGGTAAATTGGTTCATAATCCATTAACTTCAGATGATGTAGAATCTCATTTTCGGCAGCATGCAGCGCTTTGTTTTGGAGATGAGCTACTACTTACCTTAATTGAACCAAAATACACTCAAAATTCAGAACTTTTTTTAGACCGTGTAATGTATAATTACCGCTCTACAGGCAATCCAAATTTTCAAAAAATTAATGAGTCAGATCCATGTGAAATTAATGTAAATTGTTCTCCAGTAGGTGATTTATGGCAAGATGAAAAAAAAGGGGTTGCTAAAATTTATATCATTGAAGGAAACTTTGCTGGCTCTTGTACGGGTTCACTAGTTAATAATACAAGTCAAGATTGTAAGCCTTATTTTCTTACTGCTTTGCATTGTGGAGTTAGTGCGACAACGGCAAACATGACACAATGGAAGTTTTATTTTAAGTATGAGGCTCCGTCTTGTACCAATCCTTCAACAGCAGGCACTTTAGATGATTATTTTATTAATGGTTGTATTAGAATAGCAGATTCCGGAGATAATGGAGGAGATTCTGGTTCAGATTTTTTACTTGTTAAATTGGGCTCCTCCACAAATGAAGCAACTATTATTAATAATTTGAAATCTGCAAATTTTTCTGCTTACTGGAATGGTTGGAATGCAAATACCACAGCTACAACAGGCGGTGTCGGGATACATCATCCATCAGGAGACATAAAAAAAATATCTACATTTTCAGGATCTACAATTTCTGCAGGTTGGAATGGTAACGGGTTATTATCTCATTGGCGACAGAGTTGGTCGTCAAATTCTAATGGGCATGGTGTTACCGAAGGTGGGTCTTCAGGTTCACCACTCTTTAATAATAGTCAAGGTTTTATAATTGGAACTTTAACAGGTGGAAGCTCAACTTGCAATAGTCCGACATCTCCAGATTACTATGGTAAAATGTCTTACCACTGGACATCAAACGGAACAACGAATGCCGAACGATTGAAACCTTGGCTTGATCCAACAAATAGTGGTGTATTAACTTTAGCTGGTTCAGCTAATCCATGCTCATCTTCTACTGGACCATGTACTGCTTCTTCTACAACGTGTGATGAATACATTAATACGGTTCAACTTAATACCATCAACAATACTTCTGCCTGTTCTGTTGGTGGTTATGGAAATTATCTCAGTATATCCACAAATCTGATTAAAGGAAATCAGTATTCAATTACAGTGACCCCAGATCTTCTTAGCCAAACTGGGAGTGCTTTTACAAATGATGAAATAGCAGTTTGGATTGACTACAACAATGATTCAGATTTTTCAGATGCTGGAGAACAAGTTGGATATGTCCTTGTAGGGACTGGCTGGAGCAATGTCTTTACATTTACTGTTCCAACTTCTGCTGTTTCTTCTGCAGTAAGAATGCGTGTTCGTATTTCTTATTCTACAGATGGAGCAATAGTTCCTTGCGGTCAAAGTACTTATGGAGAAGTTGAAGATTATACTGTAAATATTACTACTTCCGGTGCTAGTTTACTTGAAAATGATTTATCTGCAATAACTATCTATCCGAATCCTAGTTCTGATATTTTGAATATAGATTTGAGCTCTGCAAACGAAGAAGTAAAGTCAATTTCTATCGTTGATATTACAGGAAAGTTAATTCAAACCATTGATGTTCATGAAAATGCGCTACTTAAATTAAATCTTTCCTCATTTGCATCTGGCTTATATTACATTAAAATAAGTTCTGCTACAAATACTGTTGTAAGACAAGTTGTAAAGGAATAACATAAATTTTTTTCTATTTTAAATGTTATAATGTCAAAAACTAAATCAGCATTCTTTTGTCAAAATTGTGGTAACGAAGCGCCAAAATGGCTTGGAAAATGTCCTTCTTGTCAAGAATGGAATACTTTTATTGAGGAAATTATTGATAAATCACCAAAACAATCACTTCCTTTTTCTTCAGATTTAAAATCCGCAAAACCACTTTTAATACAAGAGGTTATTCAAGAAAAAGAAGAAAGAATTGTAATCCAAGATTCTGAATTAAATACTGTTTTGGGTGGCGGAATTGTTCCTGGATCAATTGTTTTATTGGGAGGCGACCCTGGAATTGGAAAATCAACTTTATTGTTGCAGCTTGCAATTACGGAATCTTTAAAAGTTCTATATGTATCTGGAGAAGAAAGTGATAGACAAATTCGAATGCGTGCAGATCGCTTGGGACTGAAAAATGAACGTTGTTATTTATTAACAGAAACAAATTTGAATAGCATCTTAACTTATGCAACAGATATTCGTCCTGATTTAGTTGTAATAGATTCTATTCAGACACTTTTTTCTGGAAACATCGAAAGTTCACCCGGAAGTATTTCACAAGTTAGGGAATGTACTGCTCAACTACTTCGTTACGCAAAACAAACTGGAACTCCTGTTTTTTTAATTGGGCATATAACAAAAGATGGTTCTATTGCAGGTCCAAAAGTCTTGGAACATATGGTGGACACTGTTTTGCAGTTTGAGGGAGATAGAAATCATATTTATCGCTTGCTTCGGGCTATTAAAAATCGTTTTGGATCAACCAATGAACTTGGGATTTATGAAATGTATGGTTCTGGACTTCGCCCAGTGGAGAATCCCTCTGAAATATTAGTAACAAATAATGATCATGCGCTAAGTGGCGTTTCAATCGCATCATCTATCGAAGGATTGCGTCCTCTTTTAGTGGAAGTTCAAGCGCTAGTTTCTACTGCAGCATATGGAACTCCGCAGCGTTCATCAACGGGTTTTGATTCTAAAAGATTAAATATGTTACTTGCTGTTTTGGAAAAAAGATGTGGCTTTAAACTTGGCGCAAAGGACGTTTT
>JBILAB010000082.1:0-8357 GCA_044354455.1 Crocinitomicaceae bacterium
CTCAATGGAGGCTGGAGGCTGGGACCTTACAAAAATAGACTTAGAAGTTTTAAAAGAATCAAAAGCGACATTTGTATTTGGACAAATGAATGAGCCTCCTGGAGCACGTGCCCGAGTTGCTCTTTCTGGTTTAACAATTGCAGAATATTTTAGAGATGGGGACGGCGAAGAGCAAGGAAAAGATATTTTATTTTTCGTTGACAACATCTTCCGTTTTACACAAGCAGGCTCAGAAGTATCAGCATTATTAGGGAGAATGCCCTCTGCAGTAGGTTACCAACCAACTTTGGCAACAGAAATGGGAGCCATGCAAGAACGGATTACCTCAACTAAAAATGGTTCTATTACTTCCGTGCAAGCAGTTTATGTTCCTGCGGATGACCTTACTGATCCAGCTCCTGCAAATACTTTTGCTCACTTAGATGCTACAACAGTACTTTCTCGTAAAATAGCAGAACTTGGTATTTACCCTGCTGTGGATCCTTTGGATTCTACATCACGGATTCTAACTGCAGAAATTGTTGGTGATGAACACTACGATTGTGCACAACGTGTAAAACTGACATTACAACGATATAAGGAATTACAAGATATTATTGCGATTCTCGGAATGGATGAGTTATCTGAAGAAGACAAATTAATTGTTCATAGAGCACGAAGAGTTCAACGTTTCTTGTCGCAGCCATTTCACGTTGCTGAACAATTTACAGGAATCCCTGGTGTTTTAGTAGATATTCAAGACACAATTAAAGCATTTAATGACATCCTAGATGGTAAATTTGATAAATACCCAGAAGCGGCATTCAATTTAAAAGGCGGAATTGAAGACGTAATTGCAGCAGGAGATAAAATGTTATTAGCAGAAGCATAAAAAGATATGAAATTAAACGTTATTACTCCTACAGCTAAAATTTTTGATGGTGAAGTCATATCAGTTTCACTGCCTGGTCAAGACGGGATTTTTCAGGTGTTAAACAACCATACTGCTATTATTTCTTCTTTGACTATTGGGGAGGTTATTATAGAGTTGGTAGAAAATACCAAAGACGCTAGCTACAATGAAATGATTCAAATTAAAGATCAAAATCATATAATAATTTCAATAAAAGGTGGAGTAGCAGAATTAATTAATAACGAACTAATTATTCTTGCAGAATAATTTAAGCTAGCTTGCATTTTAATCTTTTTGAATCAATTTTGAACCATTGATTAATTTAAATTAATGTAAATTAAATTGACAAGGAAAAAAATTTAATTACTTTCGTTCTGCTCAGATAATTATGACTGATTTAATAGATACTATAATTCCTGAAAAAATTCCCCGGCATATTGCTATAATAATGGATGGTAATGGGCGATGGGCAAATGAGAAAGGGCAAGAGCGTCTCTTCGGACATAGCTCAGGGGTAAAATCTGTGCGTGAAGCGATTAAAACAGCAATTGAGTTAGGTGTTAGCTACATAACCCTCTATGCTTTTTCAATAGAAAACTGGAATAGACCAAAGCAAGAAGTAGACGGATTAATGGATTTATTAATTTCATCTATTGCAAATGAGATAGATGAGTTTAATGAAAATGGCGTGAAGCTCTTAACAATCGGTGACATTAATAGCCTTCCTGAAAATTGTATGTTAAGCATTAAAGATGCTGAAAGCCGAACTAGTGAAAATAGTAAATTAACACTTATTCTAGCAGTAAATTATAGTTCCAAATGGGAAATCACTCAAGCTGTAAGAACAATAACCGAATCAGTTAATAACAATGAGCTTGCGATTACAGAAATTACAGAAAATCTTATTCAAAGACACCTCTCTACAAATTCTATCCCAGACCCAGAATTACTTATAAGAACAAGTGGAGAGTATAGAATTAGTAATTTTTTATTGTGGCAGATAGCATACACTGAACTCTATTTTACAGAAATATTATGGCCTGATTTTAGAAGAAATGATTTCATACAGGCAGTGATTGAATATCAAAATAGAGAACGACGATTTGGCTTGCTTTCTACTCAAATTGATTCGAAGATATGAAGTACTTCTTCACATTAATCTCTTTGTATTCATTTTTTCTAATTGCACAAGAAGCACCAATTAGCATTGGGGGATTTGACATCAACTATGCCCAAGCTAAAGAATATGAACTTGGACCGATTCGTATAATCGGAGCTGAGAATTTTGACCATCAGGCAATTAAGCTAATTGCAGGGTTAAAACAGGGGCGGAAAATATTTTTGCCCGGAAATGATATTTCAAAAGCAATTCAAAATCTATGGGATGAGGGAATCTTTTCAAATATTTCGATATCCGTTACAAAAGAAATAGCTGGAGTTGTCTACCTTACAATTGCTGTTGAACCAAGACCAAAGTTATCTAAATTCAGTTTTTTAGGGGTAAATAAACGAGAGGCTGATAAATTACGGGAAGAAATTAACTTATTTGCTGGGAAAACTATTACAGATAATCTTGTTTTTCAGACTAAAAGCAAAATTAGGGGGTATTTTAGGGATAAGTCTTTTTATAATGTCTCCGTGAATATTTCAAGAGTAAAAGATACACTTATAAATGATTCTGAAATTTTTATTATTAAAATAGAGAAAGGACGCAAAATTGGAATTAAAAAAATAGTTATAAATGGTAGCACTGAAATTAAGCCTTGGAAACTAAGAAGAGCCATGAAAGATACAAAGCAAAAGGGATTGCTGCAAATTTTTAAGCGATCAAAATTTACAGAGTCGAGCTATCAAAAAGATAAATTGTCGCTTTTGTCAAAATTTAATAAAGTCGGATTACGCGACGCAAGTATTTCATTTGATACAGTTTATCAACTAAATGCGAAAAACCTTATGATAGAAATTAATCTGACTGAAGGGGAGAAATATTATTTTGGTGACATTGAATGGCTTGGAAACACCAAATACCGATCTAGTTATTTAGATACCGTTTTAGGAATTAAAAAGGGAGATTTGTATAACAGAGATTTATTTGAGCAGCGATTAAACGGTTCTGGGGATGGTCGGGATATTAACTCTCTCTATATGGACCAGGGATATTTATTTTTTCAAGTTATACCAATTGAAATAAACGTAAATCAAAATATGATTAACTATCAAATTCGTATTATTGAAGGGAAAGAAGCGCGAAATGGAACAATAACAATTAAGGGAAATACGAAAACAAATGATTATGTAATTCTTAGGGAGATTAGAACAAAGCCGGGGGATTTATTTAATAAAGGCGATATAATGCGAACCCAAAGAGAATTAGCACAGCTTGGTTATTTTAATGAACAAGCATTTCAGGTGAATCCATTGCCAAATCCAAGTAAGGGTACAGTTGATATTGAATATGTTGTAGAAGAAAAAAATTCAGATCAAATTGAGCTATCTGGCGGATACGGCGGTGCTGGGCCAACTTCTTCAGGTAGAATTATTGGAACACTTGGCTTAACATTTAATAATTTTTCAACACGTAATTTTTTTAAGAAAAATGCATGGTCGCCCTTGCCAGGAGGAGATGGTCAGCGGCTTAGCTTGCGCGCCCAATCTAACGGCAGATTTTATCAAAGCTATACTTTTTCTTTTATTGAGCCTTGGCTAGGGGGCAAAAAACCCAACTCCTTATCGTTTTCAATAAACCATACTGCGCTTTCTTCAAATGGAAAATTGCGAACAGAAGATGGCTATGCAGGGCTTTCAATTTCTGGGGTTGGAATAGGAATTGGTAAAAGAAATAAATGGCCCGATGATTATTTTTCAACAATTATTGAATTAGGATATAAATATTATGATGTAGTTAATGACACGCGCTTCCCGGTTTTTTCAAAAGGAATTGCAAATGATATTTCTTTGCAATATACAATTCAACGTTCTTCTGTTAGCGCTCCTACCTATCCACAAAGTGGATCCAATTTTACATTTTTGTCAAAAGCGACACTTCCATACTCTTCAATAACTGGCAAGGATTATTCTTTGCTTTCCCCACAAGAGAGATATAAATACTTGGAATATTATCGTTTAAAATTTACAGCTGAATGGTTTTTGCCTCTGAGTAAGGATAAAAAACTCATTCTGATGTCTCGTTTTGGAATGGGGTATCTAGGAGCATATAATAAAGCAAAAGGGGTGTCTCCATTTGAACGTTATTCGATGGGTGGAAGCGGACTTTCTGGAGTTAACCAAATAGGAGGAATTTCAATTCTTGCTTTAAGAGGCTATGAAGATCAGTCAATTTCTTCAAGAGGAGGGGATCCCATCGTAGCTAAGTACACACTAGAATTAAGATATCCTATTTCTTTAAATCCTCAAGCTACATTTTACGCTTTAGCTTTTTTAGAGGGTGGAAACACCTACCCTACTTTTGATAAATTCAATCCCTTTAACGTGAAACGCACTGCAGGTATTGGAATCAGGGTCTTCTTACCAATGTTTGGAATGCTCGGTTTAGATTATGGATTAGGCTTTGATAAATTAAACTCTTGGTCTAGTGCTTATGGGGGGGCAAGCGATCAATCCATTGGGACAAAAGGTTATTACCCGAAATTGAGTTTTTCGATTGGTATGAACTTGGGAGAACTGTAGATAACTTTAACAATAATTGTTTATCTTCGTCGTTCTTTACAAACTAAAATAAAAGTATGTTAAAGTACATTTTCTTTCTGTTTTTGATTCATGGTGCAATCTTTGTCAATGGACAAGAGTTTGCTTATATCGACTCGGAATATATTTTAAAAAATGTACCTGAGTATGTTCAAGCAAAAGAAAAATTAGATGGCTTAGCGACAAAATGGACAAAAGAAGTTGAAGATCGCTATACTGCAATAAAAGCAAAAAAAGCAAATTTTGATCGTGAGGAAGTTCTTCTTCCTGCTGAAGAAAAAGAAAAAAGAAAAACTGAGATAGAAAAACTTGAGAAAGAAACCATTGAATTACAAACGCAACATTTTGGTTCAAATGGTGATTATTTTCAAAAAAGACAAGAATTGGTTAAGCCAATACAAGATCGTATATTTACTGCAATGAAAAAAATTGCAAAGCGGGACAGTTATTCGTTTGTATTTGACAAGGCTAACCAAAGCAATCTTGTTTATGCTACAAAAGAATCAGATATTAGTGACGATGTATTAGAAGAAATGGGTATTAATAAATAATAAAATAAAAAATAAAAAAATGAAATTTATCTTAATCGCTTTAACAATAATTGCAAGTGCCAACTCTTTCGCTCAAAGTAAAATAGGGCATGTAAATTCTCAAGTTTTACTCGACACCCTCGAGTCACGAAAACAAGCTTTAAAACAACTTGATACCTATAAATCTGAAGGAATGAAAGAACTCCAAGAAATGAATAAAGCATTTGAAGCAGCCTATGTGATTTTTCAGCAAAAAGAAAAAGATCTGTCTCCCGTTCTATTAAAAATGGAACAAGAAAAGTTAGGGAGAAAGCAACAAGAATTAGAGGCACGACAACAAGAATTAGAAAAAGGGCTTCAAATTTACAACGATGAACTTAATAAGCCTATTTTAGATAGAATTACAAAAGCAATAGAAATTGTTGCTGACAGAAAAAAAATAAATTACATAATTGATGAAAGCGCTACTCTTTATTCAAAAGGAGGTATCGACTGCACACTTGAAGTAATGGTAGAATTATTGCGTTTAGATGCTGAATCCATTAAAAACAAATAATTAAATTTTTAATTAATTTAAAGGCAATCTATCGGTTGCCTTTTTTTTTAGTTTTATCCTATGAAAACGTATTCTCCTATTGGAATTTTTGATTCAGGCTACGGAGGTTTAACAGTGCTTTCTGAGATAAGAAAATCTTTACCGAATTATGATTTTATTTATTTAGGAGACAATGCAAGAGCGCCATATGGAAATCGATCTTTCGATTTAGTATATGATTTCACCTTGGAAGCCGTAAATTATCTTTTTTCTCAAGGTTGCCCATTGGTTATATTAGCGTGCAATACAGCATCAGCAAAAGCCTTGAGAACAATTCAACAAAAAGATTTAGAAAAAATTGATTCTACAAAACGCGTTTTAGGAGTGATCCGTCCAAGCGCTGAGGAAATCGGTTTTCTTACAGCATCTAAACATGTAGGAATTTTAGGGACAATTGGAACAATACAATCTGATTCATATAAGATTGAATTACAAAAGTATGCCCCAGAAATAATTGTATCTCAACACGCCTGTCCGATGTGGGTTCCATTAATTGAAAATGATGTTCACCAAACCTCTGCAGGCAAACTATTTATCGAAGATGATGTTCGGAAACTCATGCTTATGGATCCCAAAATTGATACTATTATACTAGCTTGCACACATTACCCTATTCTTCAAGAACAAATTCAAAAAATAGTTGGAGAAAAAGTTAAGGTTATTTCTCAAGGACCTATAGTTGCAGAAAAATTAAGTCTTTATTTAGACCGGAACAAAGACATGGAAGCAAGAATTTCGAGAGGAGGATCATGCAGCTACCGAACAACTGAAAACGCCATTATTTTCAACAAGAAAGCTTCGCAGTTTTTAGGTGAGGAGATAAATGCACAGCAGATTGAATTATAAAATTAAAGGGCTTTCTTTTCTAATTTTTCCATGATTTCTTCTTGCATTTTCTTAAATTCTTCAAGATCTGAAGAATAAAATCGATAACTTTCTTCAAAATTATTTTTTGTAATACCAGATTTCTTAAACACAAGATCAATAGTTGAGTCTAAGGCTTGTTTGTTTGATGCTGGATTTCCCGGAAGCGACTGGTAGTATGTTTCGAGCACAAGTGCCTCTGCCATTATATCTATCATTTTATTTTTCTCAATTATAGAAGAAGGTCTTGTTTCTGAATCACAAGAAACAAAGGCAAATAAAAAAATTAAAATAAAATATTTCATGTCTAAAATTAAAAAAAAAGATTCTTATAAATCCTTAGAATCTATGATAATCGTTACTGGCCCATCGTTGATAAGTTCAACTTGCATGTCTCCGCCAAAAACACCTTTCTCAATTTTTCCGCTAAATAATTTGTTAAGTTGAGAAAGAAAATAGTCATACAAAGGAATTGCTTGTACTGGTCTTGCCGAACGAATAAAACTTGGGCGATTTCCTTTTTTTGTGTCTGCAAATAATGTGAATTGACTTACAATAAGCAAGTCGCCAGAGATGTCGGAGACTGAAAGATTCATTTTCCCTTCTTCATCGCCAAAAATTCTCAGATGTATTAACTTTTGAATTAAATAATCAACATCAAGTTCGGCATCAACATGCTCAATTCCTAGTAAAACAAGAAGTCCTTGTTGAATTTCTCCTACAATTTCATCGTTTATTTTTACGGATGCTTCTCTAACACGTTGTATTACTATTCTCATGCAAATGTCTTTCTACGATGAGGGTCACTTGGGTCTTCGTACATTAAATCTAAATAACTTTGATAACGAGAAAAGGAAATTTTATCATTTTCTACAGCGTCCTTCACAGCGCAATTTGGCTCATTTAAGTGCAAGCAATTGTGAAATCGACAAGCGCCAATTAGATTTCTCATTTCCGGAAAATAGTGTGCCATGTGCTCTTTCTCTAAATCAATTACGCCAAAAGCACGAATTCCAGGGGTGTCAATAATATAACCGCCACTTGCTAAGCTGTGCATTTCTGCAAAAGTAGTGGTGTGTTTTCCTTGCTCGTGAACCTTTGAAATTTCTCCTGTCCGTAGTGTTAAAGTTGGATCCAATGAATTCACCAAGGTTGTCTTTCCCACTCCGCTGTTTCCTGAAATCATAACTTGTTTCTCTTTGAGTTCCTTTCGAAGAAAACTTATCTGTGATTCATTTTCAGCGCAGATTCGATGACAAGTATAGCCTAAACTAGTATAGATTGCTGAAAGCTCAATAAATAAGCGTTCTTCCTCAGCACCAAATAAGTCGATTTTATTGAATAATAAGGTTGTTGGTATTCTAAAGGCTTCAGCAGAGACTAAAAATCTGTCGATGAACCCAATTTGCGTGACTGGAGATTTTAAAGTCACCAATAAATAAGCATGGTCAACATTTGCCGCAATAATCTGCATTTGCTTACTCAAATTTGTCGATTTCCGTACAATGTAATTCTTGCGAGGAAGAATGGATTGAATTGAATATGATATTTTGGAATCTTGAGAATTTGTGTCAGATGAAGCTGTTAATTCTACACGATCACCAGCAGCTATAGGATTTGTTGTTTTTAAACCTTCAATTCGCAATTTTCCTCGAATTGTAGCTTTTATAATTTCTCCATTCTCCAAAATAATGTTGTAGATTTTTCCTGTAGATTTTAAAACAAGTCCTTGCATAGCGTACTACAAATTTATGTTTTATTCTTTTTAATC
>JBILAB010000083.1:0-8251 GCA_044354455.1 Crocinitomicaceae bacterium
AATTGCTTGGTAATAGTTATGATCCAAATGATAAACTTGTTGCTCGTCCAAATGAAACGCAGCAGATGTTTATTAATGATGTATCTTATTTAGATATTGATGCTATAGAGAAATTGACCTATACAGTACGTTTCCAAAATACTGGAACTGCGCCAGCACAAAACATCTATATACTTGACACACTTAGTTCTAATTTAAATTTGGCAAGCTTTAGTTTAATTGAATCTTCTCATCCTATGCAAGTAGTTAATTTAGGAAATGGAATACTGCGTTTTGAATTTTCTCAAATTTGGTTAGCAGATTCAACAACAAATGAAGAAGCAAGCCACGGGCATCTTGTTTATAGTATATCGGAAAATGCCAGTGTTTTAGGTCAAGCGGGTATAGAAATTGAAAATACCGCTTATATCTACTTTGATTGGAATGATCCAATTGTTACAAATACTACATATAATGTGAATCAATTAATAGGTGGTGTTGAAGAAAGTAACAAAACAGCTTTCAAGATTTTCCCTAATCCAGCTAGTTCAGAATTAAATCTTTTGGGTGAAGGTGCTTTTAGCTATCAAATTTCAGATATGTCAGGTAGAATTTTACTTCAAGGAGAAATTAACGAATCTGATAAAATAAGTATAGCTGATCTTAATGCAGGTGTTTACAACATCACATGCATAACTGAAAATAAAGTACAAACACTGCGGTTTATGAAACAATAAATTTAGTTTCTTCACAAACACAAATAAACAACAACTATGAAAAAACTAATTACATTTATTGGAGCATTGCTTATTTCAAGCGCTGCTTTTTCTCAAAATAACTCAATTGAAGGGAAATGGTCGCAGACCGGATTTTCAAATACGCTTAAAATATATGAAAATGGCCTCATATATACGTATTATTGTACAACGGGCAATTGTGATTCTTTGTATAATACTTATGAAGCTGCCGATGGTAACCATATTCCAGGAGTAGATGGATATACGTTTCAGAATGGCATTCTAACAATTGATAATAATTTAATTGATAATAATCCAGGTTTTGCTTTAGGTTTTGTTACATTTTCGTGTGAAGGAAACATTTATGAAATAGTTAACTCTGTAGCTTCAGCTACTTTTATTCGATTAAACACAAACGTAAATGATTGTCTTTCGGCTTCGATAAATGAAAATGACCAAAACAATTTAACGCAAATCTATCCTAATCCAGCAGTTTCTGAGTTAAATGTTTTAGGAGAAGGTGCTTTTAGCTATCAAATTTCGGATATGTCTGGTAGATTAATGCTTCAAGGAACAGTGAATCAATCTGATAAAATAAGAATAGCTGATCTTAATGCAGGTGTTTACAACATCACATTTGTAACTGAAAATAAAGTGCAAACACTGCGATTTATGAAACAATAAATAGTAGTTTGAAACTAAATAAGAGCGACTTCGGTCGCTTTTTTTGTGAAAAATAATTAAGCGCCTTTTTTCTTTGTTTGGCTATATCCTTCCTTTACTAATAAATCAAAGACTTTGTCCCTAAAAGATCCCTGAATCAATATCTCATTATCTTTTACAGTACCTCCAACTCCAAATTTCCCTTTCAGAAACTTACCTAAAGCAATTAAATCAGATTCTGAGCCTATAAATCCCTCTACAAGCGTCACTTCCTTTCCTCCTCGTTGCTTGCGATCAATTGAAACATATAATTTTTGCTGATTTGGAACAAGTGTTTCTGCACTGCTTTCGTCTGCAGACTGATATTCAAAATTTGGATTTGTAGAATAGACAACATTCACAAAATTTTTATTTTTCTTCGACATAAAAGTAAATTAAAGTGTAAAAATAGAATTTGTCAAGGAAATTAAATATCATAAAAAAAAGATATGGATTGTATTTTACTAATAAAAATAATACAATTAATACTTACTAAATTAAATTATTTTAGAAGGTTAATACTACCACAAACTACTTTTCGTTCGTCTAAAATTGGGTTTTTAAAAGTGATTTTATATGAATAAATCCCTTCTTGGCAATTTTTTAGAGCATATTTTCCATCCCAACCATAAGTAACATCATGTGTTTCAAATAGTATTTCACCCCAACGATTAAAAATCAACATTTCATAATTATAAGGATCAAAACCTGAGGTAAAAACTGGCTTAAAAGTTTGATTATACACATCGCCATCTGGGGTAAATGTATTTGGGATATAATAAATTAACACCTCATCAAACTCAATAGAAATTTGATATTCCCCTGTACAACCATCACTTGTCTCTGTAACAAGTGTAATTGTCTGTCCATTTGTATTCTCTACGAAAATATGTTCTGGGTTTTCCTCTGTTGAGTATGAGCCATCTCCAAAATCCCAACTATAAGTTACAGCACCAACGCTAGTATTTGAAAAAGCTACTAATTGAGGTGATTCTGTAAATAAGTTTATAGAAGGGGCAAAAGAAGTTAAAGGGGATGGGTTAATTGTTAAGATCAAAGATTCAGTAACACAGTTTGCAGTTGTTCCTGTGTATACTCCAGATGAAGAATAGGTTGTTCCATTCCATACATAAGAGTCACAAGCTGATGCTATTGTTGAGTTTGTAGAACTTGGAGTAATTGTTAGATCTAAAGTCTCTGTAACACAGTTTGCCGTTGTGCCAGAATAAATCCCACTTGTTGAGTAGGTTTGTCCATTATTTATCCATGTATAACTTCCGCAGGCGCTTATTGGAGTGATATTTGTAGTACTAGGTGAAATCGTTAAGTTCAAAGCTTGAGTAACACAGTTTGCCGTTGTCCCAGAATAAATCCCACTTGAAGTATAGGTTTGTCCGTTAATTACCCAAGTATAACTTCCACAGGCGCTTATAGGAGAGGTATTTGTAGAACTTGGCGTAATTATTAAGTTTAAAGTAATAAGTGAATCACAACCTACTGCATTGGTAGTAGTGAAAGTTGCAGTATTATTTGATGCAGTATATATTAATCCATCTATCCAAGTATAACTATCACAAGCTGTTTGAACATCTGTTGAAGAAGTGCTATTAGTAATTGTTAAGTTTAAAGTAATAAGTGAATCACAACCTACTGCATTGGTAGTAGTGAAAGTTGCAGTATTATTTGATGCAGTATATATTAATCCATCTATCCAAGTATAACTATCACAAGCTGTTTGAACATCTGTTGAAGAAGTGCTATTAGTAATTGTTAAGTTTAAAGTAATAAGTGAATCACAACCTACTGCATTGGTAGTAGTGAAAGTTGCAGTATTATTTGATGAAGTATATATTAATCCATCTATCCAAGTATAACTATCACAAGCTGTTTGAACGTCTGTTGAAGAAGTGTTATTATTAATTGTTAAGTTTAAAGTAATAAGCGAATCACACCCTGCTGCATTGGTAGTAGTGAAAGTTGCAGTGTTATTTGATAAAGTATATATTACTCCATCTATCCAAGTATAACTATAACAAGCTGTTTGAATGTCTGTTGAAGAAGTGCTATTATTTACAGTTATAGTGTAATCGTTTGGACAGCTCACACCGTTGGTTGTTGTCGTACAAGTATAGGTTGTCGTAGTTGTTGGAGAGACGTTTATCGTTGGCGTTGTTGCTCCGTTTGACCAGAGGCGAGATACCAGCAGACCACTTGAAATCTTATAGATATTCATGGTCAATGAACCACAGTTATCGTAATATGGGTTATCCGTAAATCCAAAATTTTGTGTATCATTTGTTGCTACCAGATTTGTGTAGATATAGTTATGAGTTGGATTGTATACGTTGGGCGTTGGACGAATTATTGAACCATTCCAAACCATGAAGGATGGATTAGCTTCTGCTGGTCCCTGATTGAATGCAAACGCAGCATCCATTTGTCCCCAACTATCGCAAAAAACAGCATAAACACCACTCATTTCTATTTCATATACTTCACCGATTTCGGTAGGCAAAACATAATTGAATGGTCCATCGAAAGTCAAAGTGTACTGAGCAACTAATGTTCTGCTCGATGTTGTTGATGTCGGAATTGAAAGTGTGACTGTATCGCCGGCGCAAATAACTGAATCACTTGCAGTAATCGTAGCATCTATTAACGTCACATCAATTGAATCACTTGCACTGCAACCGCCTTGGGTAAGCGCGCATGAATATGTTCCGTTCGCAGTAACTGTAGTGGTGTTCGTTGCTGCCACATTGCTCCACAAATAAGAATCAAATCCAGACGGAGCTGTCAATGTGGTTGAAGTTCCGCAAACAGTTATATCACTACCAAGATCTATGGTTGGATTGTTAACTACAATGGTAAAACTGTCTGTGCATGAAACTCCGTTAGTAGTTATAGTACAAGTATAGGTTGTCGTAGTTGTTGGAGAGACGTTTATGCTTGAAGTCGAAGCTCCGTTAGACCAAACCACATTATACCATGTCTGTCCGAGAATATTAAGCTCTCTATAAATACCATTGGATCCGTTTCCACCTCGTCGTGAGTCATATAATTTTCCGCCATTACCACCAGATACAGAGCCATCAAAGGGATTAGGATTAGGGCTTTCTATAATTATCAAGCCACCGCTTCCTCCGCCTCCGCCTCCAGTTTCTCCTGGTGAATCATCTCCTGCAAGGCCTATACTAGAAATCATACCAAGACCAGAAAGCTGATTTGCTTTAATAAAAATGATGCCTCCTCCGTTTCCTCCAAAGCCACCCCAATCGGGATTATCGCCATCAACACCCCCACTTCCGCCTCCGCTGCCTAAAATAATTTTATCTGTGCCTAAACTAACTATACTACCTCCAAAACCAGAATTGGAACAAGACCCAAAAGTCCAGCCTCCTCCACAAGAAAAGCAAGGGGAAGGAGCAGTTTCACCAGCTACAAAATAGCCACCACCACCACCACCTTGGCCACTATGACACCATTCTGCATTTCCGCCTCCACCACCGCCATTATTGGATTCAAACCCTATGATCCCCGAGCTATAATAACTTTCTCCTTGGTAACCACCTCCCCAAGAAGGAACACTTTGCCCACCTCGAAATCCTTTTCCATCCGCATTGATACTACCGTTAGTATTGATTGTAATTTGCCCATTAGCAAAGAAACATAAAACCCCTCCAGTTAAACCGTCCCATGGATTACAAGTAAGTGTTCCACTGACTGTAACATTCTCATAGGTTGGAACTCGAATCAATTGACACTTAGTTAATGATGGCTCATAGTAAGAATGTTGAAGCACCTGAGTAAAGGTAAGTTGGTTTCCATTAATGGATTGAATGGTGGCAAATTCATAATTACCAACTTCAGGTTGACTAGAAGAATTACTTGCTAGGCCTTGCATAACAACAAGTAAAACCCGATCATTTGGCTGAAGACCAGTTTCTTCAGCAACATAAACACTTGCTTGCCCGGCAGAAGATGCAGCAGATATTTGAGTTCTTACATTATCAGTATAAAAAGTTTCGTTGCTTGAAACAATTAGATTTCCGGCATTTGATATATTTCCATCAACTGAAAGTGTTAATGTATCTCCAGCACAAATAACTGAATCACTTGCAGAAATCGTAGCATCTATCAACGTCACATCAATTGAATCACTTGCATTGCATCCGCCTTCAGAGACCGCGCATGAATATGTTCCGTTCGCAGTAACCGTTGTGGTGTTCGTTGTTCCTCCGTTGCTCCACAAATATGAATCAAATCCAGTCGGAGCTGTCAATGTGGTTGAAATTCCGCATACGGTTACATCACTACCAAGATCAATGGTTGGAAGAATGGATAAAGTAATTGCAATACTCATTGTTTGTGTTGTTGCACAAAACCCTGCATCGGGAGTAAAAGTATAAGTCGTTGTTGCTGTATTATTTATTTCAGGCAACCAAGTTCCTGAAAATCCATTTGTGGAAGTTGTTGTAAGTGGAGGGATCGTAGCTCCCAAGCAGTATGGACCAACTTGTGGAAAGGATGGAAGGATATTTGGAGTAATTTCAATACTCATTGTTGAAGTCGATGCACATTCTCCAGCTGAGGGAGTAAAAGTATAAGTCGTTGTTGCTGTATTATTTATTGCTGGCGCCCAAGTTCCAGAAATTCCATCAGTTGAACTTATAGAAAAAGCTGGAATTGTTTCTCCACTACAATAAGGACCTATCGGTGTAAAAGTGGGAGTGATTATTGGAGAAACTGTAACTGTTGCATTAGCTGTTATATCAGAACAAGTACTAAAAGTATAAGAACAAGTATACGTTGTTGTAGTTGAAGGATTGACAGTTATACTCTGAGTTGTTGCACCACCTGGAGACCATAGATATGTTCCCCCAGAAGCAGCTGTTGAAGCTGTTAATGTTGTACTTGCACCTGCACAAATTGTTGTAGGCGAAGCATTAATGGATAAGGCAGGCGTAGTGCATGAAAAACTCCCAGCGCCTAAAAAGATTCCTGAATCATAAACTTCATCTCCAGCATCTGCAATAATAATTTTTATATGATAAGTAGAACAAGGAATAACGGAAAGTTGAGCCGTTAAGCCATCAGTATAGCCATCATATTGCATTACACCAGTATTATTCGTATTAAAATATCCACTGTTAAAGTTGCTATTTACATTGTCAATACTCACTAACTGCCCGTTTGGTAAACGAGCCATATTGTAATTAGTATAATTTCCTCCCAATGGATTAGGACCAGAAACAAATATTCCAAATCCATCATTGTATGCTCCAGTAACCCACTCGGGATATTCTTCCGAACCAAAGACAAAGGCAATATTAAAGCTACTGCATATCGGAGTCATATCAAACTCAAGCCGACAATTATCAAGTTGAGGTGGTGGCGTACCTGCTCCAGGTTGAGTAGTAAGTTGTGGATCTACATAATCATACCCGACAACATCTATTCCGGATAAAGTAGAGTTATTTGGCCCAGCTGCTCCAGCTGCTGAGCCAGTAGTGAGTATGATTCCACCATTTGATAGTCCAATACCGCCAGCCTGAAGATTCCCTGTATAAGATCCATATGCGGCTGCACCACAATTTATAATTGGATTCGTAACTACTATTCCATTTGAAACTAATGTATTTATAATTGAAGTTGCTGTGCCGCCAGGAGTAATAGTTATTTGAGCATTGATAGAAATCGAAAGCAATGATGATAGAAATAATAAATAAAAAAATCTCATAATGTTTAATAATTATGCCAAAGTTAAGATAATTAACATTCTAAAACATCAAGCAATTTTTTAGCGCACTAAATTTACATGTCCAAAAAATTCTTTTCTTTCATCAGTTTCTCTATACTTGACAATAATATTATATGAATATTTACCTTGAGAAGTAGTAATTCTAACTGCTCCACCCCCCACCCCCTAAAGAAATAAATTGCTGTTTTAGTATATGTTAAATAGCTGTCCATTAAGTATGCATAAATTAAAAAAAAATACTTTATTAAAAAAATGATTTATTTTAGAAAATTTAATTTATTAAGCATTAGTGAAATTATTATCTTTTCCTTTATCGCAAAAGATTCACGAATCCAAAAAATTCTTTACGCTCGTCTAAAATTGGGTTTTTAAAAGTAATTTTATATGAATAAATCCCTTCTTGGCAATTTTTTAGAGCATATTTTCCATCCCAACCATAAGTAACATCATGTGTTTCAAATAGTATTTCACCCCAACGATTAAAAATCAGCATTTCATAATTATAAGGATCAAAACCTGAGGTAAAAACTGGCTTAAAAGTTTGATTATACACATCGCCATCTGGGGTAAATGTATTTGGGATATAGAATAGCAATTCTTCATTTATTTGAATAATTGTTTCTGCTGTATCTTTACAGCCTATCGTTGATATCGCAATTAAAATCACTTCATATTGGCCATTTTCATAGTCATTAGGAAAGGTGAAAATTGGATCCTGTAATGATGATTCTGCATCATTTACACCAAAGTACCATTGATAAGTATTGGCTCCAGTTGATGTGTTATCGAATAAAACCTCTGTATTCAAAATTGATAATTCATTAGTACTTGTAGAAAAGGAAGCTATTGGATTATTTTCAACACATATAAGGTTGTTCATAGTCAAACTTGATGTGCAACCATTGCTCACTGTTGTAGTTAATGTCACATCGAAGCAGCCATCATTCGAGAATATTACTGGTATTGATCCACAGCCTGTTAATACAATCCCGTTACTAATTGTCCAAACACAGTTCTGAGCATTAGGAGTTGTGTTAGTAAGCGAAGTCTCAAATGGCAGACAACCAATTGT
>JBILAB010000084.1:0-8213 GCA_044354455.1 Crocinitomicaceae bacterium
TGCCTTACGATAACAATGCATGGAATTCATTGAATAAAAAATTAAATCATCCGATTGCACCCATCAAACCTTTTAAGTTTTGGTTTTTGGGAAGTTCTATAATTGCAGTCATAACTATTAGCTCCTTGCTTTATTTTTCTTCTAAACAAGAAGAAAAGAGTGATAAACCAGTGGAGCAAAAGACAGATCTTATTGAAAAATCAAACTCTCAGAGTACAACTACTAAGAAAACTAAGTCAGAAAAAACAAAGGGGATTCAAGATGAAAAGATTCGTTCTAATGAACTAGAAGCTAAAGAAGATGATAAAAAGGAAACTAAAACAAACCTGATTTTACCAAAAGTAAATGAAGTTTTAGCCAAAGAAATCACTAAAGATTTGAAACTTGATGAGGAGATAGCTAATCCAAAAAAGGAAAATAGTGATATTACAAAGAAAGTAACAGAGCCTGATGTGCCAAGTTTTTCAAATAAATGTCTTGGAGAGAATTTAAAGGTTATTAATAAAAATGATGAAGGGATGACACTTATCTTTCCAAGTGGAAAAAAAGTAAGTGTGGCCGAGTCAGCAACTGAAAATATTAAACTATCTGAAGAAGGAAAATATGAACTGCTTGTAAATTCAAAACAAAAAGAAACATACAACAGTTTCTTTAGCGTATATGAAAATCCAAGAGCAACTTTACTTGTGGATGATGAGTTAAATTATGAAACTGGATTGCCAATTATCAAAGGAGAGGTTCAAACTTTTGAAGAATCTATAAAATGGAAGGTCGATAAAATAGTTAGCGCACACTCTTCTAAAGCAAAAACAGCTGCTTTTTATTTCTTTGAAAAAGGACAGTTTGATTTAGAAGTTATTGTAACGAATGAAAAAGGTTGTTCATCTTCTGAAATAAATAGAATTTTCATTGAAAAAGACTACAATTTATTAGCAGTTAACGCCTTTGACCCACTTTCTGAAGATAGCAGAAAAAACACATTCATGCCTTATGCTTTAACAAAGCGAAATAGTGCATTTTCATTAATTATAATTGATACCGACAATGGAGGAATCATTTTTGAAAGCTCAGATGCCTCAAATCCTTGGGATGGAATTGATAAAAGAAATGGGCAGCTAGTAAACAAAAACAAAGCATTTATTTGGAAAGTGACTCTTACTTCTCCAGAAAAAAATGAGAAATCTGTTTATAAAGGGACAATCACTCGAATATAATTCGCCCTTTTATTTTTTAGTATCGGAATAATCTTCGAAATCTTCAGTTAGTTCTTGAGTTACAACTTTTGTTACAGAAATTGGAATGAAATCTACAACAACATTTGTTTTATCCAATCCAAAATCTTCTGCAGGCTTAAGGCCTGTTGACTTAACAAAACGATATGTTTTCACACATAAAGTTTGAAACGCTGTTAAAGCATTGTCAGTAGATACTCGGGAATTGAGAACAACAAACTTAAAGTCAATTGAATCAATTTTTCCACGAACTGAGTTAAAAATACTATCATTTGTTAACTCTCCTTTCTCTACCATGTTAGCATGAATTTTTCGCATCATGAACTCAATTCTGTGTTCCTCCTTAAAGCCCAATTGTAAATTAACATAATAACAAGATTTATCAATTATTTCTTTTACATGGTAGTGAACTTCCCATGGCTCATTTAAAATATCAACATGCAAAAACCAAATTACACCTGCTTTTCTTGGTTTTTTTCTAAATAATGAATAATAAACAGATAAATCTAATTTATCTGAGGAATCACTGCGTGTTGGAAAAACAAGATTTGAAGCCTCATAAAGAATTTCCTTATCATTTCTTACAGAATTTAAAAGTGGAATAACCTCACTCATTGGAATATATTCTGTAATACTTGTCCTTAATTCACGTGCTTTATAATACAAATAAAGTATACTAAAAAAGGAACTTGCTAAAATTAAGGTAAACCAACCTCCATTTACAATTTTACCAAGATTTGAAAGTAGGAAAACCCCTTCAATTAACAAGAAGACAACAAACACAGCTAAATACAAATACTTTGCTTTTGGGTATTTTAGCATTAACAAGAAAGCAAGAAGAATCGAGGTCATCACCATATCGATAGTAATAGCCAGACCATATGTATGCTCCATTGCACTTGATTTTTTAAAAATGACAATTACCAACAAGCAACCTGCCATTAGAAACCAATTGATAAAAGGAATATAAATTTGACCCTTATGATCTGAGGGGTATTTAATCTTCAAATTAGTCCAAAGTTTTAATTTTATTGCCTCATTCATCAAGGTAAAAACACCTGTTATTAATGCTTGAGATGCAATAATTGTCGCTGCAGTAGCAATTGTTATGGCAAAAGGAAGTAAGAATTCAGGAACCATTTTATAGAAGACTGTTTTAGAACCTAATTCTAAGCCTGGAGTAAGGCATAAAGCAGCTTGCCCCAAATAATTAGTGACTAATAAAACAGAAACAAAACTCCAACTAATTCGGATGTTCCCCTTTCCGCAATGTCCTAAGTCTGAATAAAGTGCTTCAGCTCCTGTGGTACATAAAAATACTGAGCCTAAGACTACAAATCCACCATCTACATTGGCTACTAAATTATAAGCCCACCATGGATTAAATGCTTGAAGTACAGCTGTGTTTTCCGCAATATTTATGAATCCTATTAAACCCAAAAATGCAAACCAAATCAACATGATAGGGCCAAAAAACTTTCCGATTAACACAGTTCCAAACTGTTGAATAGAAAATAAAACAACAACAATTCCAATAACAATAGGAATTACAGGTGTGTCAGGGAAATAAATATTTAATCCTTCTACGGCAGAAGAAATTGAAATTGCCGGTGTGATAAACCCATCTGCCATCAAAGTAGCACAACCAATTAAGGCCAAAATTATAACCCAAGAAGTCTTCTTATTTTTTAATAAGGCAAAGAGCGCAAAAATACCTCCCTCACCCTTATTGTCAGCATTAAGTGCAAAGAAAACATACTTTACCGTGGCTAATAAAATTAAAGTCCAAATAACGCAAGATAAACCACCCAAAATAAAATCAGGTGCAATTCTTGTCCCACCTCCAGTTATTGCTTGGAAAACATATAAGGGTGATGTTCCAATATCACCAAAAACAATTCCTGATGCAATTAATATTCCTGCTAGCGAAATCTTATGTGAAGAGTCTGACATTTAAAAATTTTGTTAAAATTAATTTAAAATTTAAAACAACACCATATTTGAATGAAATAGTACTGCACTCTCCATACAAATAAATGAAAAACACTATATTTGCTTCCATTCATTGCCCACGTGGTGAAATTGGTAGACATGCCAGCTTGAGGGGCTGGTGCCTTCAGTGGTGTGCTGGTTCGAATCCAGTCGTGGGCACAATTTTTTATCTAAAAACGAAAATTTACTTTAGATTAAGAACAAAAACCAAACTATAGCGCAATAAAAAAGGGGCAAAAGCCCCTTTCTTATTAATAATTTATTTTTTAAACTTGTTCTAAAAGTTCATCGTAAGCTTCTTGAGAACCGACAATCATTTTTTGATATTCACGAACACCAGTTCCAGCAGGAATTAAATGTCCAACGATCACATTTTCTTTTAGACCTAATAAATGATCTACTTTTCCTGCGATAGCTGCTTCGTTTAACACTTTTGTAGTCTCTTGGAAAGATGCAGCAGAAATGAACGATTGAGTTTGAAGTGAAGCTCTTGTAATTCCTTGAAGCAAAGAAGTAGAAGTTGCAGGAATTGCCTCGCGCGCTTCAACGATTTGTTTGTCTTCTCTTTTCAAGCGAGAATTCTCGTCTCTCAATTTTCGAACTGTCACTAATTGACCTTTTTTAAATTCCGTAGAATCTCCAATTTCTTTTACAAACATCAAACCATACAATGCATCGTTTGCCTCCATAATATCTGCTTTATGAACAGATTGTCCTTCAAGGAAACGAGTATCGCCTGATTCACTAATTTCAGCTTTCAACATCATCTGACGAACGATAACTTCAAAGTGTTTATCGTTAATTTTTACACCTTGCAAACGATAAACCTCTTGAATTTCATTCACGATGTACTCTTGTACTTTCGTTGGACCTTCAATATTTAAGATATCATTTGGTGTAATTGCACCATCAGAAAGCGGTTGACCAGCTCTAACGAAGTCATTTTGTTGAACTAGAATATGTTTTGCCAATGGAACCAAGTAATTTTTAACCTCTCCAAATTTCGAAGTGATTTTAATTTCTCTGTTACCTCTCTTGATATTACCAAAAGTAGCTGTACCATCAATTTCTGAAACAACAGCAGGGTTAGAAGGATTTCGCGCTTCGAATAATTCCGTTACACGAGGAAGTCCACCAGTGATATCTCCTGTTTTACCTGACAATCTTGGTATTTTCACAAGAATCTCTCCTGCTTCCAACTTATCACCCTCAGCTACAGAAATGTGTGCGTTTACAGGAATTGAATATTCGCGTAAAATTTCTTTTGTTTTAGGATCGATAATATGAATAGCTGGACTCTTCTTTTTATCTCTTGTTTCTATGATTACTTTTTCTGTAAATCCAGTTTGCTCATCAACTTCTTCGCGGTAAGTAATATTTTCAACTACATCGTCAAAAACAACTTTACCTGCAACCTCAGAAATTATAACAGCATTGTATGGGTCCCACTTACAAATCACATCGCCTTTTTTGATTTTCGTATTGTGCGAAACAAATAATTCTGATCCGTAAGGGATATTAGTAGTCATAACTGTAATTCCAGTTTTCTCATCTGAAATTTTCAATTCAGCAGAACGACCAACAACAATTAATTTAACAGAACCATCAGCATTTTTCTTTTCTATAGTTCTTAATTCATCTATTTCTAATTTACCATTTGCTTTCGCTTTTAAATCAGAAATATCCGTAGTATTTGATGCCGTACCACCCACGTGGAAAGTACGCAATGTTAACTGTGTTCCTGGCTCACCAATTGATTGAGCAGCAACAACACCAACAGCATCTCCAATTTGAGCTAGACGGTGATTCGATAGATTTCTTCCGTAACATTTAGAACAAACACCACGTCTCATTTCGCAGGTAAGAACTGAACGAATTTCAACTTCTTCAATTCCTTCTTTTTCAATTGACTTTGCTACATCCTCAGATATAATTTCACCTGCAGCAACAATGATTGTTTCTGATTCCGGCAAATATATATCATGAACAGAAGTTCTACCTAAAATACGATCGTATAAAGGCTCAACAATTTCATCATTTTTCTTAAGTGATGTTGCAACAATTCCTCTTAAAGTACCGCAGTCATTTAAATTAATAACAACATCTTGAGCAACATCCACCAAACGACGTGTTAAGTATCCCGCATCCGCTGTTTTCAAAGCTGTATCTGCAAGACCTTTTCGCGCACCGTGTGTTGAAATAAAGTATTCAAGAATTGATAAACCTTCTTTAAAGTTTGATAAAATTGGATTTTCAATAATTTCCTGAACAGAAGCACCAGACTTTTGCGGCTTCGCCATTAATCCACGCATACCAGAAAGCTGACGAATTTGCTCTTTTGAACCACGAGCTCCAGAATCAAACATCATGTAGATTGAATTAAAACCTTGACGGTCTGTCTTCAATTGCTCCATCAATGTATGCGTCAAACGAGAGTTTGTATGCGTCCAGATGTCGATAATTTGATTGTAGCGCTCATTGTTTGTAATAAGACCCATGTTATAATTACCCATAACATCTTTCACATCACCATGTGCTTTTTCAACTAATTTTTCTTTTTCCTTAGGGATAATAATGTCATCCAAGTTGAAAGACAAACCACCTCTAAAAGCCATTTCATAACCCAAACCTTTTATATCATCTAAGAATTGAGCAGTTCGGGAAGTTCCACAAATTTTCAATACTTCTCCAATAATATCTCGCAATGCTTTTTTTGTAAGTACATCATTTATGTATCCAACTTCTCTTGGAACTTTCTCATTGAACATAACACGTCCGCAAGTCGTCTCAATTAACATTAATTCAGGTTCTCCTGCTGCGTTTAAGTCATATGATTTCACCTTTAAGTGAGCATGTAAATCTAATTTTGCTTCATTGTAAGCGATTATTACCTCTTGTGGAGAGTAAAAAATACTGTCTTCACCTTTTACGATTTCCTTATCAAAAGATCTTTTTCCCTTAGTAATATAGTACAATCCCAATACCATGTCTTGAGAAGGCACAGCAATTGGAGCACCGTTTGCAGGATTTAGAATATTATGAGATGCAAGCATCAACATTTGTGCTTCTAAGATTGCAGCATTACCCAAAGGTAAATGAACCGCCATCTGGTCACCATCAAAATCGGCATTGAAAGCTGTTGTAACTAATGGATGTAAACGAATTGCTTTTCCTTCAATTAATTTCGGTTGAAAAGCTTGAATTCCCAATCTGTGTAATGTTGGTGCACGATTTAAGAGAACAGGATGTCCTTTCAATACATTCTCCAAAATATCCCAAACAACTGGATCTTTTTTATCTACAATTTTTTTCGCAGATTTAACTGTTTTCACAATACCACGTTCAATCATTTTACGAATGATAAACGGTTTGTAGAGTTCCGCAGCCATATCTTTTGGCAAACCACACTCGTGTAATTTCAAATCTGGACCAACAACAATTACTGAACGAGCAGAATAATCAACACGTTTTCCCAATAAGTTTTGACGGAATCGGCCTTGTTTTCCTTTCAAGGAATCAGAAAGAGATTTTAACGCACGGTTAGATTCAGTTTTTACAGCACTTGATTTACGAGAATTATCAAACAATGAATCTACAGATTCCTGTAACATTCGTTTCTCATTTCGCAAAATAACCTCAGGTGCTTTAATTTCTATCAAACGCTTCAAACGATTGTTACGAATAATAACTCTACGGTATAAATCATTTAAATCTGAAGTTGCAAAACGTCCACCATCTAGTGGAACTAAAGGTCTTAATTCTGGTGGAATAACCGGAACAACCTTTACAATCATCCATTCTGGTCTGTTATCAATTCTCTTTTGAGAATCTTTCATTGCTTCAACGACTTGCAATCTTTTAAGAGCTTCGTTTTTACGCTGAACAGAAGTTTCATGTTCTGCCTGATCACGTAATTGATATGAAAGCTCCTCTAATTGCAATCCTTTCAATAAATCATGAAGTGCTTCAGCACCCATTTTCGCGATAAATTTATTCGGGTCAGCGTCATCTAAATGATGATTGTCTTTCATTAATGGATTATCAATAATGTCAAGGTATTCATCTTCAGAAAGGAAATCCATTTTCTTAAGTGTAAGTCCTTCAATAGACAAGGCAGACCCCACTTGAATAACAGCATAACGTTCATAATAAATAATTTGATCCAATTTCTTCGTCGGCAAACCTAAAAGATATCCGATTTTATTAGGAAGAGAACGGAAATACCAAATGTGTGCTACAGGAACCACTAAGGAAATATGGCCCATTCTTTCACGGCGCACTTTTTTCTCAGTTACCTCAACACCACAACGGTCACAAACTATTCCTTTATAGCGAATACGCTTGTATTTTCCACAATGGCACTCATAATCCTTAACTGGACCGAAGATTCGTTCACAGAATAAACCATCTCTTTCAGGCTTATAAGTACGGTAATTAATCGTCTCAGGCTTCAATACTTCACCGCTTGAGTTCTCCAAAATTATCTCTGGAGAAGCAAGTGAAATAGTTATCTTATTGAAGCTATTTTGTTTTTTTGGTGTTTCTTTTTGGAAAGCCATTTTTAGTAGAATGTTTTCGTTAAATAATTCAATTAATCCATAGTTACATTAAGGCACAAACCTCTTAACTCGTGCAGCAATACGTTAAAAGATTCAGGAATTCCTGGTTCAGGAATATTGTCGCCTTTTACAATTGCTTCATATGCTTTCGCACGGCCTGTAACATCATCTGATTTTACAGTTAAGATTTCTTGTAAGATATTGGCAGCACCAAATGCTTCCAAAGCCCAAACTTCCATCTCTCCAAAACGCTGACCTCCAAATTGAGCTTTACCTCCAAGTGGCTGTTGTGTAATTAAGGAGTAAGGTCCAATCGAACGTGCATGCATTTTATCATCTACCATGTGTGATAATTTCAACATGTAAATTATTCCTACAGTCGCTGGTTGATGGAAACGTTCTCCAGTTCCACCATCATACAAATAGGTTT
>JBILAB010000085.1:0-8145 GCA_044354455.1 Crocinitomicaceae bacterium
ATAAAATTTAGACTTGCTAGACATACAAATAGACTCAAACAATTAGTAGACTTTTATGAAATATAATTGGTTTAGACTTTTTAGGAGAGTTTAAAAATCATTCGGGTTACGACGAGGTGTTTATAGGTAAAAAAAAATTAGGATGGTATCTTGAATTTACACAGACAATTGATATGGTAGATAACAAATTTGACGAAGATGATATTTTAGTTTTTTACCCTGATACACAATTTGAATATAATAGTATATTAGACAAAATATCGAATAACAAAGTCATTATATCAATTGAAAAAATCCATATTGGCAAGTTAATGGAATAACAATAAAAGACCCAGACGGCCATTTCGTAGTTATTACAAACTTGAAAATAGAAAAATCCAACGCATAAAAAAAGCGACCGAAGCCGCTATTTAAAACTATAATTAAATTTACATTTTAATAAATTTCACTGTTTCATTTTGCTTTCCTGAAACAAACTTTACAATATAAGTTCCGTTTGGTAAGTCATCACAGTCTAAAGAAAGTGTGTTATCTCCTTTTAACATGTTCTTATTATTTATTGACTTAACCAACCTTCCTGTAATTGAATAAACCTGAACGCTAACTCCACCAGTTTGAGCTAAGTCAAAGCTTAAAGTTGTATTGTCAGTAGAAGGATTCGGATAGGCTTTTAATTTCGTTCTAAAATTCTCGTTATTAATTGCGCTATTGTTATTTTCATTTAAATCTAAATAAGCCGAAGAACTAAAAATACCACGACCATGAGTTCCAATATATATTTCTCCAGGGCGACCATTTCCTTCATTAAAAGACCTCCAAGATTGTCGTACTTCAAAAACAGGTGTTCCCTCAAATCCTGTAGATGCATTCGCCCATGTTGCACCGCCATTTTCGGTAACAAAAACACCACTTGAAGTTCCAACAACAAGAATATTTTCGTCATTTCTATCAATAATACCATCATAACAAGCAATTCCTCCTGGGATTATAGTTGGAAGCGAAACTGCATTTAGAGAAGAAGAATTAAGAGCAGTATTAGCATTTGTACACCTTTTATTTGTTCCTCCAAAACTAGCAAACAATACTAAATCTGCTGGATCATTTGGGTTTACTGCAATCCCCTGATAAGATGTTGTTGTAATTTTAACAGCAGTTGTAAAAGTTGGTACAAGACCTCCTGCAATCAAACCATAACCAACTTTAGAAGAGAAACTAGGATCTGAAGTATAAACCGACCCAAGACCTTTTACACGTGTTACACCAGAACTTGTTGAAATATATAACTCATTTAAATCTTTCGAGAATTCCATATCAAAATTCCCACTTGATCCAATATTTCTTGCGACACAAACCCACTGACCATTTGTTGCAGAAAGTCTTAGAGCATTTCTTGAACCCCAAATTTCTCCACCATTTGCATTTACATAATAAAGAAACCATGATTGATAAGGATCCTGAACTTTGACTGTATCCCAACAAACATTGTAAATTACAGTTTGAGTTCCCATTGCTGTTGTCTCACCTGTAGCAGTGTTTAAACCATAATTAATTCCATTTGATGTTAGAGAAGGAGTGTAGAAAAGAGTATCATCAAAATACAATGCGGTTGGAGTAACATAAGTCATTGAATCTCCAGAAGCAGCACTTGGCACTTTAATTATTGATCCTGCAGTGTAATTTTTTGTAGGTATAAACGAGATGGAATCTTCGGAATTCAAATCGTAATATTCAGCTAAAATTAATTCGGAATGAAAAGGATGATTTAGAGAACCAAATGTTCCAGCAGGCTCATAAGATGAAGGTAAAGTTGGAGAAAATGAATTCCAACTTTGCCCCTTATCACTAGATCTAGCAAAACCATTGTAATAGAGTGAACCAAACATCACTTTAGGATTAAAAAATGATATTTCACATTCAAAACCATCTCCACCTAAGACTTCACGAAACTCTTCGAACGTATTATTAGAATGATCGTTGTATAAAGTACCATTATCTTGAGTACCTCCCATAACAGACCCCTCTCTATCAAATGCTATACCATAGAACTGTGTTACGTTATAACCACGGTTTGCAGGATAAAAACTTTCTCCATAATCTTGTGAAATACCAATTCCTCCATCATTTCCTATATACAAACGATTATTATTGTCCCATTTCATTTCATGATTATCTGCATGAACATAATTTGATGACATAGGACCTGCAAACCAAAGACTTATTTTCTCAAAACCTCCAGATGGTGGATTGTTTACTGTTTGTTTCCACTTCCAAATATCAAGACCACCAATCATAATTTGTTCTGGATCATTAGGCACAACAGAAACAATTGAATTATAAGTTCCTTGAGTACTGTAAATATTTAAATCAGTAGATTCGTTAGAAGAACCCACAAATTGACTCCAAGTTTGCCCGTTGTCATGAGACACATTCATTCCAAGTAATGTAGAATTTGTTCTCACAGCATAAATTGAATAATTATTACTTGAATTTTTAATTGCTGAAACAGCATATTCAATTCTTCCAGCGCCCAGTGGAACAGTTGTTAAACCTGTACTATTTCCTGATTTATCAGCAAAAGTTGCTCCAGCATCATTTGAAACATACGTTTTGTTAGAGCCAAATGCAGCAACAATTACATTGCCATCAGAAGATATTTTTAAAGCGTTACATCCTCCAGTTGTTACAGTAGCACCCGTAAGACCTGCATCACCAACTTTCCATTTTTTTAAGCCAGCAGAAGTTGCCATCCATGCATAAGGAAGTGCTGAAGATTCAGATGCACTTTCAATTTCAGTACATTCTGATGTTCCAGGAACTTTTTGCCATGTTGAAGCATTATCAGTAGAATACCAAACACCATTCCCACCAAATCCTTCTTGATTAGAACCAGTTGCTACAAAAATAGTTCCATCATTTGTTTGAGTCATACTCGAGATATTAGGACTAGCTCCAGCTTCAAAATAGGAGGTCACACGTGACCAATTACTTCCTTTATTCCAAGAATAAAATAAACCTCCAGATACGCTTCCAGCCCAAACTTCATTACTATTGTTTCGGTTAACAAGAACTGCACGTGTTCTACCACCAATATTATCTGGCCCCTGATCTATGAATGATATTGATTTGGATTTTGATAGTTTGCGAATTTGCTTATCGATTTCTGCTAAACGCTCAATTGTAACCGCTTGCCCAGTAGTAACATCAATATAACGAGCCTTAAGCCATTCTTGAGCATCATTCCCTCCACTTTGTGACTTTAAGGCAGCTAAATCTTTTTGAAAATAAAGACCGTCTTTATTTACTAAATCAAATTTAGAAACAAGAAAAAATGCGGAAACACAAGAAAGTACTGTAAATAAAACGATAATTTTTTTACTTTTCATTTTAATAAATTTAATTTGTTTGTAATGAAGTGCTAATTTAATAATAAATATAAATAACTTAAAATTTTAATATTGTTTTTAATCGGATATTTTATAAACACAATTGTATCTGTAAAGTTTAAAATAAATGTTTTTCAGCATGATATGAAGAACGTACTAAAGGTCCACTTTCAACATAACGAAATCCCATTTCTAATCCTTTAATTTTATAATACTCAAATTTTTCAGGATTTATAAATTCTACAACAGGTAGATGTTTAAGAGTTGGTTGAAGATACTGCCCTAAGGTTAAAACTTCAACGCCAACATTTCTAAGATCCTGCATTGTTTCTAAAATCTCTTCTTCAGACTCTCCCAAACCAAGCATAAGTCCAGATTTTGTATGCATTCCACCTTTTTTTAATCTAAAAAGAAGCTCCAAACTTCTATCGTATTTTGCTTGAATTCTCACTTGTTTTGTAAGTCGACGAACTGTCTCTAAATTATGAGAAACAATTTCAGGGGCAATATCAATAATTACCTGTAAATTCTCCCATTTTCCTGCAAAATCTGGAATAAGTGTTTCCAAAGTTGTACCAGGAGATTGCTTTCTAATTGCGCGCACAGTTTGAGCCCAAATTTCAGAACCCCCATCTTTTAAATCATCTCGATCAACAGAAGTAATTACAGCATGTTTTACTTTCATTATTTTAACACTATTTGCAACCTTTCCGGGTTCGTAAGCGTCAACTTCCTCAGGTTTACCTGTTTTTACAGCACAAAAACCACAAGAGCGAGTACAGATATTTCCTAAAATCATAAAAGTAGCGGTTCCTTCTCCCCAACATTCACCCATATTTGGACAACTTCCACTTTCACAAATAGTATGAAGCTTGTGTTCATCCACCAAGCTCCTAACCTTGCGGTAGTTTTCACCTATTGGGAGCTTGACTCTAAGCCACTTAGGTTTTTTTATCCTCTCAAGTTCCTTATTTTCGACTTCCTTCATTCGAATAATTATGTACAAATATTGGAATAATAAACGAAAATATCTGTCTTTTTGTTTAAAAAATTCAATATAAATATTAAAAAAAATAGCTTTTAAAACCTGACATATTGATAACTTTTTTTAAGCGACAGACAATCAAGTAAATCTAATTTCTAATTTCGCACTAAATAATCGAAGCATGAAAATTGTTGGTCTATTTTGTGGTGGTTACTCATCGGAATACGAAATCTCATTAAAAAGTGCTGCAACTATAAAAACACATTTTCCAAAAGAATACATTGTATATAAAATTTTAGTCAGAGAAAATAAATGGCAAGTAGAATCTTGCAGTGGTTTAGTTTCTTTTGATTTAAACAACTGTAGTTTTATAGAAAATAAAGTGCATATCAGAATCGATATTGGCTTAGTTTATATCCATGGAAACCCTGGTGAAAATGGAAAAATTCAGGCATTTCTAGACCTTCACAAAATTCCATATATAAATTCCGGACCATTAGCTTCTGCACTTTCATTCGATAAATGGTTTTGCAACCAGTTTTTAAAATCTTTTGATATTCCTGTTGCGAAGTCTTTGTTTATGACCAGTGAAGATCAATTTAGTGGATCTTTTATTTGTTCAGAATTGGGATTGCCACTTTTCGTTAAACCATCAGACTCTGGTTCTAGCTATGGGATTTCAAAAGTCAAGGCATTGGGTGAGTTGCCTACTGCCCTAAAAAACGCATTTGCAGAAGGGAAATCTATTGTTTTAGAATCCTTTCTTGACGGAATTGAAGTCACCTGTGGAGTCTACAGAACAAAAAAAGGCCTAATTGCATTACCACTTACAGAAATTACTAGTGAAAATGACTTTTTTGACTACGATGCAAAATACAATGGAAAATCACAAGAAATTACTCCTGCACGAGTTTCTGATAAGGTAAAGTCTCAAGTTCAAGAGCGCTCAAAATACATATACGAATTACTACAACTTCGCTCAATTGCAAGAATTGATTTTATGGTAGTAAAAGATGAAGCTTATGTAATTGAAGTCAATACAACTCCAGGATTTTCCTCCGAAAGTATTGTTCCAAAAATGCTTGCCTGCGAAGGAAAAAGCATACACGATTTTTGGGCTGAAATAATTGAAGCAGAACTTTAGTAGTTTGCCAACTCATTTAACACCTTTTCAATTTCAGTTATTACCTGACTATTAGATCCACTATAATTATTTACTGTAATTGCAAATGCGATATTTTTTCCTGTTTTACTTACAACATATCCAGCATAAGATTTCACTTTAGAAATAGTTCCACTTTTGGCAAAAATTCTCCCTTCACCTGCTTGCCCTTTGCATAAATTCTTTATTGTTCCTGAAACCCCTGCAATAGGAAGAGTTGATTTGAAATCAGAATAATTTTTTGAAGTATATAAATACTTTAGTAAATCACAAAAATGAGTTGCACTTATAGCATTTTCCTTGGAAAGACCACAGCCATCTTTTAATATTAAACCTTCGATATTAATTTTTCCCAACCAAAACTTTTCAAGGGCATGTATACTTGTATTTGTTGAACCATCATTTTTTTGTAAAAGCCCAATATAATTTAACAATCCTTCAGCAAATAGATTCACGCTTTTAAAATTTGCCCAATAAGCAATTTCCTTAACTGATTTACTTTTTTCTTGGAACAAAAATTTAGTTTCAGCGCCATAGTTTATTTTTTCTTGTTTTTCATCTAATCTTAAACCTTTTGCACCATCACGGACAATTAATCCCCTTAACTGTAAAACCTTCACCCATTCCTCTGCCAATTGAAATTCAGGGTCTGGCATACTCCCTTTTACCTCAAATCGTTCTTGGTTAATTGGTAAAGAACCTTGAGCATATCGATTCAAAGAATAGTTAGCACCAAAAACGATAACATTGTCGTCACTTACTTTTCCAGCAATAACATCATTTTTAAAAGAAAAATTACTGATTTTCGGAAAAATTTCTAGCACTTGACTCTTCTGTCCAACACTTTTAGTTTTGAAATAAATTTTAATCGTATTATCATAAAAATTAACTCCTTGTGCTGCAGCACCATAATAATTTCCAATATCATCCCAATTCCAACTTTTCGGTGTACCCGCATAACCAAATTCGGAACCATCGCAAATGACAGCGCCTTGTATTTTCTTAATTCCTTTTGCCTTAAGAGAATCCGTCCAACGATTTAAAAAAGCTAATTCTTTGCCTTTCTCACAAAAAAATCGACTCCCCAAACTCACATCTCCGCCACCTCGAATATAAATATCACCATATAAAACGCTGTCTTTTCCAATTTTTCCTTTACAATAAATACGAGTTGATGTAATAAAATTTGAGCCTAATAACTCGAATGCCGTTGCAGTTGAAAACAATTTTGTGGTTGAAGCACTCGGAATTGCTAAAGAAGATTTATAACTGGCAACATCCTTTCCTGTAGCTAAATCAATTGCCTTAAAACTAATTTTAGCATTTTTATTTGAAGGATTAGAAACTAAGTTACTAATTGACTCTTGAACTCTATTCTGTGAATGAGCAGATAGGTTAAAAAGAAAACTTACAATTATTATGTAAATTCGCAATCTAATTTTAAACATTTGATTCATTTATTTTTTATGAATTTAGTTGACAAATAAATTAGTCCAAATTAACTCGTGTAAAAGTAATAAAAACAGCAAGATCAATGCAAATAAATAAACATACAATTGAAGGTTTGATAAGCATCCATCCATCTGTTTATGGTGATGAGAGAGGCTACTTTTTAGAAAGTTTCAATGAAAAGAGTTTTAAGGAGGCAATTGGAGGGATAAATTTTGTGCAAGACAACGAGTCTATGTCTATGAAAAATGTATTGCGTGGACTTCATTTTCAAAAACCACCTCATGCCCAAGGAAAACTAGTTAGAGTTATTAGAGGGTCTGTTTTAGATGTCGTTGTTGATTTAAGAAAAAATTCAAAAACCTATGGTCAACATAAAAAAATAATTCTTTCTGAAAAAGTGAAAAATCAATTTTACATTCCCCCGGGATTTGCGCATGGTTTCTGTTCACTAGAAGACGAAACAATCTTTTCTTATAAATGCACTGAATATTATCATCCTGAAGCTGAATCTTGTATTTTATGGAATGATGATTCATTAAATATTGATTGGGAAGTAAATGATCCGATTCTCTCAAAAAAAGATATGAATGGTATTTCTTTTAATGATTTTATAAGTCCATTTTAAAATAATTTAAAAGAAGTGAAGAAGAATACAGTTCCTGAAAATGGATTTATTGAAGTTTTTGGAGCTAGAGAACATAATTTAAAAAACATTGATCTTAAAATACCTCGAAATAAATTAATTGTTTTTACAGGTTTAAGTGGTAGTGGAAAATCATCTCTTGCTTTTGATACAATTTTTGCTGAAGGACAGCGCAGGTACATAGAAACTTTTTCTTCTTACGTTCGCCAGTTTATTGGTGGAATCGACCGTCCTGATGTCGATAAAATAAATGGCTTAAGTCCTGTTATTGCAATTGAACAAAAAACAGTTGCAAGATCTCCACGATCTACAGTTGGTACAATTACAGAATTATATGATTTCTTTCGCTTGCTTTTTGCACGTGCTGCAACAGCTATTTCCTACGAAACTCTCGAACCGATGGTAAAATATTCCGATGAAGGAATAGTAAATATGATCGAAAAAGAATTCAAAGACAAGAGAATTGCCATACTGGCGCCAAAAATTAAAGGTCGTAAAGGTCACTACCGCGAATTATTTG
>JBILAB010000005.1:0-32077 GCA_044354455.1 Crocinitomicaceae bacterium
ATCCCATTGAACAAAGCATTGCTAACCTTCCCGACTTGGAAGAGTTGCGGAGCATTTCCCGTTTCGGACTTTCTGTAATTACCGTTGTGTTTGACGACAAAGTGGACATCTACTTTGCCCGACAACTCATTAATGAAAGGTTAAAGGAAGCGGAAGCTAAAATCCCCAAAGGTGTTGGCACACCCGAATTAGCACCTGTTAGCACAGGTTTAGGCGAAGTGTATCAATACATTATTCACCCAAAAAAGGGAAGCGAAAGCAAATACACCGCTATGGATTTGCGGACAATGCAGGACTGGATTGTAGCCAGACAACTTTACGGAACGGCAGGAATTGCGGAAGTAAACAGCTTTGGCGGACAACTCAAACAATACGAAGTTGCCGTAAATCCCGACCGACTTATTGCAATGGGAATAACCATTCCCGAAATTTTTGTTGCTTTAGAAAAGAACAACGAAAACACTGGTGGGGCATACATTGACAAAAAACCAAACGCTTATTTTATTCGTGGTGTGGGATTGATTGGTTCGTTTAACGACATCAAAAATATTGTGGTAAAAACAAATCCAAACGGCATTCCTATTTTAATAAAAGATGTTGCCGAAGTGCATTTAGGCAGTGCCGTGCGATATGGTGCAATGACCTACAACGGTGAAGTAGATGCAGTAGGCGGTGTAGTAATGATGCTAAAAGGTGCAAATAGTGCCGATGTTGTAAGCCGTATTAAAGATAAAATGTCAACCATTCAAAAATCATTACCAAAAGATGTAGTAATAGAACCCTATTTAGATAGAACTGATTTGGTAAACCGTGCAATTTCAACGGTAGAAAAAAACCTGATTGAAGGAGCTTTAATAGTAATCTTCGTTTTAGTTCTGTTTCTTGGAAATCTTCGTGCAGGGTTGATTGTAGCTTCTGCCATTCCTTTATCAATGTTGTTTGCTTTGGGCTTAATGAATGTATTTGGAGTAAGTGCCAACCTAATGAGTTTAGGAGCAATTGACTTTGGTTTAATTGTGGACGGTGCAGTAATTATTGTAGAAGCCACTTTGCACCATTTAGGAATGCGAAAAGCCATCGGCAAACTTTCACAATCAGAAATGGATAATGAAGTTTTCGTTTCCGCATCTAAAATCCGAAGCAGTGCTGCTTTTGGCGAAATAATTATCCTTATTGTTTATATTCCAATTCTTACCTTGGTAGGTATCGAGGGCAAAATGTTTAGCCCAATGGCTCAAACGGTTTCTTTCGCCATTATTGGAGCGTTGATTTTATCACTTACCTACATTCCAATGATGTGTGCAGCGTTCCTTTCTAAAAACGTTTCGCACAAGCAAACATTGAGCGATAGAATGATGAACTTCTTCCAACGCATTTATGCACCACTTTTGGAAAAAGCAATCCGTTTCAAAAAAGTAATTGTAGGTGTAACAGTTGCCGTATTTGTGGTTTCCGTGTTTCTGTTTTCAAGAATGGGCGGTGAATTTATCCCAACCTTACAGGAAGGCGATTTTGCTTTTCATTGCATATTACCGCAAGGCACATCACTTTCACAAAGTTTAGAAACCTCAATGCAAGCATCAAGACTTATCAAAGAATTTGACGAGGTAAAAATGGTGGTTGGAAAAACAGGAGCAGCCGAAGTTCCAACAGACCCAATGCCTCCTGAAGCAACAGATATAATGATAATTCTAAAACCTCAAAGCGAATGGAAACGTGATATTTCGTATGATGAGTTGGCAGAAGAGTTTGAAGAAAGATTAAACACAATCCCTGGGGTATTCTTTGAAAAGAACCAACCCATACAAATGCGGTTCAACGAACTTATGACAGGTATTCGCCAAGACGTTGCAGTAAAAATATTTGGTGAAAATATGGACACACTTTTAAACTATGCCAATAAAGTAAATGCCGTTGTGCAAAGTGTGGACGGTGCAACAGAACCAAGTGTTGAACGTGTTGCAGGACTTCCGCAAATCGTGATCAAATACAATCGTTCTCAAATTGCCAATTACGGGTTGAATATTGAGGACATCAACCACATTGTTTCTACTTCTTTTGCTGGAGGAAGTGCAGGAGTTGTGTATGAAAATGAACGCAAATTTGAATTAGTAGTTCGTCTTGACAGCACACACCGCAACAACATTGACGATGTGAGCCATTTGTATATCCCAACTACCAACGGAACGCAAATTCCATTATCCCAAGTTGCAGAAATCAAAATGGAATTGGGGCCTGCACAAATTAGCCGTGAAGATGGCAAACGTAGAATAGTGGTGGGCTTCAACATCAAAGGCAGAGATGTAGAAAGTGTAGTTACCGACATACAAAAAGAACTGAATGAAAAAGTAAAATTACCGGAAGGTTATTATTACACCTATGGAGGAACATTTGAAAACCTACAAGCAGCATCCAAGCGACTAATGATTGCTTTGCCAGTAGCTTTAGCACTCATTTTTATGTTGCTCTATTTCACATTCAGTTCAGTAAAACAGGCAGCTCTAATTTATACCGCCATTCCAATGAGTGCAATTGGTGGTGTATTCGCTTTGCTCATTCGTGATATGCCTTTCAGCATTTCGGCAGGTATTGGCTTTATTGCATTGTTCGGTGTAGCAGTCTTAAATGGAATAGTGCTGATTGGAACTTTCAACCAGTTGGAAAAAGATGGAATGACAGACATAATCCAACGCATAAAAGAAGGAACTAAAATCCGTTTGCGACCTGTGTTAATGACTGCCACCGTTGCATCATTGGGATTTTTACCAATGGCACTTTCACACGGTGCAGGAGCAGAAGTGCAAAAACCATTGGCAACCGTTGTAATAGGCGGTTTGCTTACAGCAACTTTCTTAACTCTATTTGTTTTGCCTTTGTTGTATGTTCTATTTTCATCTAAAAGAAAAATCAATATTTCAACGGCAAGCATTTTAGTTTTTGCTTTGCTTTCTTTTAATGCTGCCAATGCACAATCGCCAACAACAAAGAGCATTTCTGTTGATGATGCAATAACCACAGCATTGAAAAATAATTTGGAATTACAATCGCAACAACTAAATGTACAATCTTCTACCATCTTGAAAAAATCAGTGTTTGAATTACCCAAAACAAATGTCAATTTCCAGTTTGGGCAATACAACAGCATTAATCAGGACAAGGCTTTTCAGGTTTCGCAAAGTATTCCATTCCCTACTTACTATTCCGCAAAATCAAGTTTGTATAAAGCAGAATTGCAAGGTAGCCAATTGCAACAGCAAGCCACAGTCAACAAAATAAAAGCACAGGTTCAATATTGGTTTTATCAGTTGCAGTATTTGCAAACAACTAAAAAGCAACTGCAAGACTTAGATAGTTTGTATAATGATTTTGTGAGTGCAGCAGCATTGCGATACAAAACAGGTGAAACAAATTTGTTGGAGAAAACCACAGCCGAAACCAAGCGGGGACAACTTTCACAGTTGCTCAAACAAAACGAAACAGATTTTGCAACGGCTTACAATTCGCTTAAAACACTAATGAATACAAGCGAAGATTTTACAATAACCGTAAATGAAAATTGGCAACCGCTTGTTTTAAGCAGTTCGTTTGACACAACCCTAATTGCAAATAATCCATCGCTTAAAGTATTGTATCAGCAAGCAGTAATTGCAGAACAAAACAAAAAGTTAGAAACGGCTTCTACATTGCCCGATTTTAATGTGGGTTATTTCAACCAGTCGTTAATCGGAGTGCAAAACATCAATGGAGCAGATGTAAATTTTGACGGTAGCAAACGTTTTCAGGGTTTTAATGTAGGTATCAGTATTCCTATTACATTTTTTAGCAACACTTCCAAAATAAAATCGCTTGACTATAAACAACAAGCATTGCAAAAAGAAGCTGACAACGGAAAACTGATTTTACAAAACCAGTTGCAAAATGCCTTTCAGCAATACAACCAGAATTTGTCGCAATACAATTATTACAAATCAACCGCTTTGCCCAATGCCGATATAATTATCAGCACCGCAAAAGTGGGTTTCAAAAGTGGCGACATCGGTTACATTGAATACTTACAAGCCTTGCAAACCGCCACCGATGTGCAGTTAAGTTATCTGCAATCAGTTAATCAAATCAATCAATCCATTGTCAACATCAATTTCTTAATCAATAAATAAAATTTCGCAAAAATGAAAAATATAATCTTCATAGCAGCCCTTGCAACATCCATCGTATTTGTATCCTGCAACAGCAATAAAACCGAAACTCACGGTGAAGAAACAGAGCATCACGATGAACACGAAAACAACAACACGGCAATGCTTACAGCCGAGCAAATGAAATCTATAAAAATAGAATTAGGCAGCATTGAGAAAAAGCAACTCACCGCCTCACTTAAAGCCAACGGAATTTTAAAAGTACCAAATCAAAACAGAGCAAATGCCACAGCATCATTGGGCGGTGTAATAAAATCTATTTTGGTTCAAACAGGAAATTCGGTTAGTAAAGGACAAACCATTGCCACCATTTCAAACAATTCTTTTATCACAATGCAAGAGGAATTTTTAAGTGTTTCTTCAAAAACAGAATTGGCACAATTGGAATTTGCCCGACAAAAAGAATTGCAACAAGGCAACGCAGGAGCATTGAAAAATTTGCAGTCAGCCGATACTGAACTTAAAACATTGAAGGCAAGAAAAGCGAGTTTGCAAAAGCAGTTAGAACTTATTGGTATCAACACCGCTTCACTCACAAGCGAAAATATCCAATCAGTTGTAAATATTTCAAGCCCCATAAACGGCACAATAAGCAATGTAATGGTAAACATCGGCAGCTATGTAGATGCAAACAATCCCATTGCCGAAATAGTGGACAACAGCCAACTACATTTGGATTTGTATGTGTATGAAAAGGATTTACAAAAACTAAAAGTCGGGCAAACCATACATTTTACACTTACCAATAATCCTGGAAAAGAATACGATGCAGATGTTTACGCCATAAGCAACACCTTTGAACAAAACACCAAAGCCATTTCAGTTCACGCAATGGTAAAAGGAAACAAGCAAGGATTGATTGACGGAATGAGCATAACCGCATTGGTAAGTTTAGAAAATGCCACCGTTGATGCCGTGCCTACCAATGCCATTGTAAACCACGAAGGGCAGAACTATATTTTTATTGTTACCGATGCTCATAGCGAAGAAGAACACCACAGCGAAACTGAAACAGCCGAACACAAACACGATGAAAGCGGACATCAGCATAGCGAAAAAGAAGAACCTGAACACAAAGAAGAAGGAACAACTTTTGAAAAAATCCCAGTTCGCAAAGGCACAACCGATGTAGGTTATAGCGAAATTACTTTGCTCAAAGAAATTCCTGCCAATAGCAAGGTAGTTGTAAATGGAGCATTTTTTATTTTAGCTAAAATGAACAACAAAGGCGAGGCACACGCACATTAAAATTTAAAACAATGAAATTCAACACATCAATGCCAATAGCACTAAAACCATACTTTCAAAAGGAACTAACCGAAGCTGAAAACACCTTTACCAAAAGGCATTTTCAGCAAAGTTGGCGACACTTAGAACGGGCACACATACTTGGACAGCCCTATCCAATTGCACATTCTTTTGTGCATTGGAAAATGTTAGAGTTCGGCATCAAAACCAAAAATACAAAAGAAATTATCGGACAAATTCCCCGCCTATTAGTAGGTGGCGTAAAATCCTTTGTCGGGAACATTCCACTTGGAAATACAGGCGGAGCTAATGTTCCGCCACTGCAACCAATGGAAATACCCGAAGATTTATTAATCATTATTCAAACACATTCAAACAATGAAATTACCAATTAAAGACAAAAAATTTCTCTTTCTTCTTTTCGCAATTACGATAGTTATTTCGTTAGAAGTTTTATCCATAATAGGCATTCATATTCCTATGCCTTATGCACCTTTTGTATTCGCCATTTTCATTATAGGCATTGGTTATAATGTTTTGTGGAACGGAGTAAAAGCAATCTTCAAACTCCAATTCAGCAG
Organism: Crocinitomicaceae bacterium; assembly: GCA_044354455.1. Taxonomy (GTDB): domain Bacteria; phylum Bacteroidota; class Bacteroidia; order Flavobacteriales_D; family Crocinitomicaceae; genus UBA952. The sequence goes on from JBILAB010000005.1 coordinate 6,026, forward strand.
CATCAATTTACTAATGACCATTGCAGTTATAGGAGCATTTTATTTGGGTGAATATCCCGAAGCAGCAGTTGTAATAGTGCTATATGTTTTAGGTGAACGCTTAGAAGATATTGGAATAGAAAATTCAAAATCTGCATTAGATGAATTAGTAAGCAAAGCACCAAAGACCGCTTTTGTAAAAACAGAAAACACAAATGTGGCTATTGATAAAATTGCAGTCGGCACAATCATTCAAGTCAAAGCAGGTGAAATGATACCGTTGGACGGCAAAATTATTTCAGGCGAAACAATGGTTGATGAAGCAGCCATCACAGGCGAACCAATTGCAAAAGACAAACACATTGGCGACAATCTTTTTGCAGGAACACTAAACAAAAATGGTTTTATAGAAATGGAAACAACAAAACTTTCTGTTGATACAACTTTCTCAAAAATCATTCGCCTCACCTTTGAAGCACAGGGCAATAAAAGCGAAACACAAAAATTCATTCAGAAATTTTCAAAGTATTACACACCTTCCATTATTGCAATGGCAATTTTAGTTTTCGTAATTCCTGTTTTCGTTTTGCAATTAGACCTCAATCATTGGTTGCAACAGGCAATTACACTTTTGGTTATCGCTTGTCCTTGTGCATTGGTTATATCTACACCAGTTGCAATCTATGCAGCCATCGGAAACGCATCAGCAAAAGGAGCATTGGTAAAAGGTGGAAAATACATTGAAGCATTGGCAAGTATCAAAGCAATTGCATTAGATAAAACACGAACAATCACTTTTGGCAATCCGATTGTTTCAGATATTTTTCCGTTGAACGGAACAAGCCGAGAAGAACTTTTGGCTTGCACCGCAGGAGCAGAAATTTTCAGCGAACACCCATTGGCACAAGCAATAGTAGATGCAAGCAAAAAAGAAGGATTTGAACCACACAAAGCCGAAGCATTTAAAAGCATAATGGGAAAAGGGGCAACAGCAAAATGTTTGGTGTGTGAGGACGAAACAATTTATGTTGGTAAATTGGAATTTATCAAAGAACATCAACCAACAGACAACGAAGCCGAAAAAATTGTAGAGCAACTTTCATCACAAGGAAAAACAAGTGTAGTAGTAAGTTTTGGTGATGGTGTGGCAGGTATTATAGGTTTAATGGACGAAATAAAACCCGACAGTGCAGCAGCATTAAAAGAAATAGAAGTAATGAACATAGAACCCGTTATGCTTACAGGCGACAGCGAAAAAGCAGCAAACTATGTAGCCGAGCAAGTAGGCATCAAAAAAATATTCGGCAATATGTTACCCGAAAACAAAGCCGACAAAATCAAAGAACTTTTACAGGAGTATAAATTCGTAGCAATGGTAGGCGATGGCATAAACGATGCACCAGCTTTAGCACAATCCACCGTAGGCATAGCAATGGGAGCAGCAGGTAGCGACACAGCAATAGAAACCGCAAATATTGCATTGATGAACGACAAACTTTCACTCATACCGTTTTTAATTCGGTTAAGTCAAAAAACATTACGCAGAATAAAATTCAACACCATCGGAGCAATAGCAGTAAAAATTATCTTTATCACATTGGCTTTCGTAGGTTACAGCAATTTAGTTTTTGCTATTGCCGCAGACGTGGGAGTGACATTAATCGTAATTTTGACAAGTTTGAATTTGATGAAGTTTGAAAATAAAATTGCAATTGCACAATGAAACCAACAATCTTGACGACACAGCATACAAAGCTAACGCATTTGCACTCACATTTGCTTTTGCCACCACACACAGGCAAACGCAGCAAAAGCAAAAGAGAGTGCAAGCAACCGCACCCGTTCACCGCAGACCAGACCGTAAATAACGTGGACAATTCAGTGTATATTCAACAACGAAAACACTTCGGACAGACAGAAGGGCAGCTGATAACAGCGGTTTGGCAAAAGTGGCGGTTCAGTGCTTCGTATGACAGTTTTTCGTAAATTTGAAGTGTGTGCTTCGTATGAAAGTTCAGTGGTAAAATCGCCACCTTCGCCAAGCCGCAAACCGTTAAACAATCTCAGGGCTCCCCAAACTCCTCAACAATAACCTTCACATGAGCAGGGGTCAATAAACGATTACCAGGCTTGTAACCAAAGCTTTTTAGCATCGGTAAAACAGTGTCACTTAATTTGATCCACCTGCGTAATTGAGCACTGGCACTTTTCTTTGATATGTTTGGGAAATAGAGCTGAGCTAACTCACCGTATCCGTATGATTTTATTCTAAATTTCTCTTCCATTTTCTAAACTGGTCTAATTGGGTATAAAAAAAGCCCTGGGGTTTCCAGGGCTTTAAGTTTAAAACGACATTGCTAATCGACTTCCTATCTTGGTGGATAGTCGCTCCATATCTTCACCTACTTTTTTATCTACAATCCTAGCATAGTGCTGGGTGCTTGTAATGTTTTTGTGTCCAAGCATTTTACTTACCGATTCAATCGGAACACCATTCATCATAGTCAATGTAGTTGCAAATGTGTGTCGAGCGATGTGATAAGAGAGCTTCTTGGTAATGCCACAGAAATCAGCAATCTCTTTCAGGTAGGCATTCATCTTTTGGTTGCTCATAATGGGCAGAATAAGGTCATCTGCTTCGAGCAAATCTAACTGGACATACTTGGCTATGATTTGCATCGGCACATCCAATAGAGGCACGTTTGCACGTCCACCTGTTTTTTGCCTTTTGGTTTTAATCCAATAGCCAGCTTCATTGCGTTCGATTTCACAGCGTTTAAGTTTTTTCACGTCAGCATAAGCTAAACCTGTAAAACAAGAAAATACAAAAAAGTCCCTAACCCTGGTAAGTCTCTCAAATGACGAGTTGTATTCCATGATGGACTTTAATTCATCTTCGGTTAAATAGGGGCGGTCAACTTCTTTCATGGTTAGGCTGATTCCTGCAAATGGATCCTTTAATATCCAACCATGACGAACACAGCGATAAGTGATCCTTTTAAGATTTTGAAGGAATTTGTTGGTTGTGTTAAAATTGCAACCCTTTTCCGTTTTCAAATACATCCCAAATTCAGTGACCATGTAATGGTCGATTGATTTAATCGGCACATCGCTTACTTTGTATTTAATTCTAAGGAAATTGGAGAAATGATTTTTGGCGGCATTGTACTTTTGGCAAGTTGCATAGGTGCTTTCCTTTCCAATTAATTTGCGAAGTCCCTCAATGTGGTCTTCCCAAATTTCAATAATCATTTTGGCTTTTGCTGTGTTTACTCCGAGTACCGCATCTCGCAAAAGTTGCGGAGAAACGGTATCGTGCATGGTAATAAGCTCGCTGTACTTTTGGCGAGTTCGGGTGATCACGGAATCAATGTAATCATTGAATTCACGAGCTTCGTGAGAGCGACCAATTACTTTGGCGCGTTTAGAATCCCAGTCTTTGGGATGAATGCTTCGCTGGAGCTGCATAACAACACGTTCTCCATTGATGTTGATTTTCATGAGAACGGGAACTTCACCGTTCTTTTTTGCTTTTGTTCTGCTGATGTAAACAACCAGCGAGAAGTTTGATTTTTGACTTGACGACATTTGGCACTAATTTTTTACGTTGTGCCCCCCTTTAAATGTTTTACAAATGTACGTTTCCAAAGAGGAAAATAGTCGCCTAACTCATTGTTTTTCAGTCTTATTATGTCTATTAGTGTCTACTTGCTTGGTTTCTTTTTTGGCTTCAAAAAAAAGAAACCCGCTTAGAAACCAAAAGTATAGACAAACCTAGACTTTTTTAGAATTTGAAGAACATAAAAAAAGCGTGCAAAACCTTGATTTTACACGCTTTTAGACTGTTTTAGACAATCTGTCTGCGGAGAATGTAGGATTCGAACCTACGGTACCTCTCGGTACAACAGTTTTCAAGACTGCCGCAATCGACCACTCTGCCAATTCTCCGTGCACAAAAATAGTAATACTTTAGATATTTTTCAATTTAAAACTCTAAAAAAATATTTTACACTATTTTTTTTGATTTCAACACTAAGACCAATAATTGATAACTTTACAAAAAAATAATAGATTTAAATGAGATATTTTTTGCTAGCATTATTAGTTGCCTTAATTATCAAATCTGGATTTTCTCAAAATAAAGGTTCCTTTTCAGGTGAGTTAACGTATGAAATTGAACGAGTTGATAAGAAAGATTCTATTCGTTCTTTTATGATTATTTACGCAAAAGATTCCTTGCTGAGAGTTGTAAATTTTAATTCTATTTCAGGAAAACAAGAACTTATAAAACATTTAAGATTAAATAGATCTTATTTACTAGTTGAATCGGACCAACAAAATTTTGCGGTCCGAACAAATGAGCATTTAATTATAGATACTCTTGAAAATTATTCATTTAAAAAACAAAAGGGCACGAGAAAGATTGCTGAAATAAAGGTTAAAAAACTAAGAGTCAAGCACAAAGAAATCTCAGAAGATTTAACCTTCTACTACACAAAAAGTATCTCTTCAAAATATGCAAATATTTATAAAAATCTACCGGGACTTCCACTATTGTTTTATGTGCCAACAGCAGATGGGTTATTAAAATACACACTTAAGGAACTGAAAAATAATAATCCTCCATTAGACTTGTTTATGATTCCACAAGGTTATAAAATTATAAGTTTTGAAGAGTTTACAAATAAGTTCTTAAATCCAAGTGAGGAAGAAAACAAAAAGTAAGGTAGAAACAGGCAATTTAAAAACCTCTGCTAACAATAAATTGTTTATACTTCATCGGTAATGGAGCTACTCTTGTTACTTATACTCATATCTTCGTTTAATATACTTTATTCTGCATGGAAGAGAACCATTTTATACCAAACACTCCTGATAAACTAGTTGAAAAACCATCTAAATCAGGAAAAGAAAATAAATCTAAAGATGGTAAAGCCGAAGCTGTTGACAGCTTAAAAAAATCAGGTGTAAAAACAAAATTTGATTGGTCGAAATTTAAAATTAGTATCGGTTCTGCTTTTACTTTGTTATCACTTTATCTTTTTTTAGCTTGTATTTCTTATTTATTTACTTGGACACTAGACCAAGATAAAGTCTTAAATCGATCATTATTCGATTTCCTTTTTGATTCTGCTCAAGAACCAGTTGATAATTGGCTCGGGAAATTTGGTGCTTGGACATCCCACCTCCTAATCTATCGGCTATTTGGAATTTCTTCTTTTATTCTTTGTTTCTTACTATTTCTTACAGGAATAAAAATTCTCTTTGGAAAAAGCATATTTCATATTGGAAGATCTTTCACTATTGGTTTAACATATATGATTTGGACATCGATTTTTTTAGGTTATTTCTCTTATTCAGTAAATTATCTAGGAGGCACTTTTGGATTTTATTTGAACGAATGGATGATTTTAACAATAGGGAAAATAGGAACTATTTCATTACTTATCATGTCGTTTTATGTTTTAACTGCAATTCAATTTAATCCAAATTTTGCTGCTTTATTTTCCTATTTTAAACACGATAATAGCAATGATTCTGATATAGAGAATGAAGAACAGAAAAACACAAATGAGTTTGAAGACATTTTAGTCGTTAACACGATAAAAGAAGATCAGATAAAAAAAGATGCCGTCTCTGAAACTGTTGATTTTTCAGATGAAGATGATGCTGATTTTGATGAAAGTGAATTAATTGTTACAATAAAGGAAGATGATGATTTTGAAATTGAGATAGGCCAGGAAACAAATGAACAACCAATTGAAGTTGATTCAATTACTGAAAAAGTAATGAGTAATCATGGAGAAGAAGATGTTTTGGCAGCTGGACTAGTAGCAGAATTTGGTGAGTATGATCCAAAAAAAGACTTAGAAGGGTATATTTTACCTCCTATTGATTTACTTAGAGATTTTGGGAATAAGGACATTTCGATTAACAAAGAAGAACTTGAATCCAATAAAAATAAAATTGTACAAACGCTTTCTCATTATAAAATTGACATTGCAAAAATCAAAGCTACTGTTGGACCAACTGTTACCTTATATGAAATTGTCCCAGCGCCAGGAGTGCGGATTTCAAAAATAAAAAATCTAGAAGACGATATCGCCTTGAGTTTAAGCGCACTTGGAATTAGAATAATTGCGCCTATTCCAGGAAAAGGAACTATTGGTATAGAAGTGCCAAACTCAAATCCTGAAATGGTTAGCATGCACTCCCTTATTTCTTCAGATAAATTTCAAAATTTTGACGGTGAATTACCCGTTGTTTTAGGAAGAACAATAACCAATGAAACTTATATATTCGACTTAACAAAACTGCCACATTTATTAGTTGCTGGTTCTACGGGACAAGGAAAATCAGTTGGATTAAATGCGATTTTAGTTTCTATTTTATATAAAAAACATCCTGCACAGGTAAAATTTGTATTAGTTGACCCTAAAAAAGTAGAATTAACGCTCTATAACAAAATAGAGCGCCACTTCTTAGCAAAATTACCTGGAGAAGAAGATGCAATTATTACAGATACATCGAAAGTAGTGAATACCTTAAACTCATTGTGTGTAGAAATGGATAATCGCTACGAATTACTTAAGGATGCAGGAGTTAGAGCAATTAAAGAATATAATACTAAGTTCATATCTCGTAGATTGAATCCAGAAAAAGGTCATTATTTTATGCCCTATATAGTTGTTCTAATTGACGAATTTGCAGATTTAATAATGACTGCTGGCAAAGAAATAGAACATCCAATAGCTAGAATTGCACAATTAGCTAGAGCGATTGGAATACATTTAATTGTAGCAACGCAACGCCCTTCGGTTAATGTAATTACAGGGATGATTAAAGCTAATTTCCCTGCCCGTATTGCATTTAGAGTGTTATCTAAGATCGATTCTAGAACAATTCTTGACGCCTCAGGAGCCGACCAATTAATAGGAAGAGGAGATATGCTTATTTCAACTGGTTCAGATATTATTCGACTTCAATGTGGTTTTGTAGACACAGCAGAAGTAGAAGATATTTGCAGTTTTATTGGAGAGCAGCGGGCATTTCCTGAAGCACTTATACTACCTGAATACATAGCAGAAGGTGGAGAAAATATTGGAGAAGTAGACATGAATGAAATTGATTCCATGTTTGTCGATTCTGCAAGAATTATTGTTATAAATCAACAAGGTTCGGCAAGCTTGCTTCAAAGGAAATTAAAGTTAGGTTACAACCGTGCAGGACGAATTGTAGATCAATTAGAAGCTATGGGAATAATTGGTACTTTTCAAGGAAGTAAACCACGAGATGTTCTTTACACTGACATTGAATCTCTTGATGAGTTATTGAGATCAAGAGGATTAATTTAACGAATTGCTCGCTCATTAAATAATACATAGCCGTAGCTGACCTGAAATTGAAAAGGTTTATCTTGTTTTGGGAAATAATTTAAAGTTGCCCTTAGCGGTCCAATTGGCGTTTGAAAAACGAATGAACTAGACCCCAAAAAAGTATTTCCTTTAAGAGGCTTTGTAAATTGACTTGAACCATTTTCATTTTTTTGTAATAAAATAATCGGTTGATAAAAATAGGCATCTATTCGAAAATCAATATTCTTTTTAAGGGTAAAAACTAGATTAAGTCCACCACCAAAATGCTGATGAGAACGGTATTCAGATAAAAAATAAGTCTCTGCATCTACAACTGGTGAAAAAGCTGGCAACGACAATAAAGTAGCAGTAAAATTTGAAAATAGTGATTGAGAATTTAATTGTCCTCTTAAATGAATCCCAACATGAAGAAGTTTTTTTAAACTGAAATAATTTTGAAATTCTGCATTTAAATTTATCCATTGGTGATTTATATTAAAAATACTATCGTAAAAAGAAGTAGATCCAGCGAAAGACTTTTCGAATCCATCGACTAATCTAATCTTAAACAAAAATAAATTACCTCTATTAGCAAATTGTTTTCGATTTAATGTGCTTTTTTTAAGCTCCCAACTTGCAGAAAAACCTCTAAAAATTGTGATGTCTGCTGTATCGGTATTTGTAAAATTAGTCGATTGATAATATGAATCCTCGAGCCTAAAAAATCTTGCATCAAAAGTAGATTTTATACTATTTGTAACGGAATGTTTTATTTTAATGCCATAATAAATCTCATTTTGAATTAAAAATGATGGTTGAACCTCTTCAAAGAAAGTAGCGAAACTTCTAAAATAATCCCAGCGGTTTAAAACGAAATAGGTCGAAAAAGTAGCGGGTATAATCTCAGGAATATCAATACTAATGTCAGCTTTTGCTGAGCTATAAAATTTACCAAAATAGGATTCAGCATGTATACTTGATGCAACACTATTGATACTTCTATATGTTATTCCAACATAAGCCATGTTTACAGCGCGCGAAGAAACATGACCACCAATATCAAATTTAAAATTACGTGCTTTTTTTAGATTTAAATTTAACGCATAGCTTGAATCACTTTTTAATTTTAGAGTTGGAAAAATATAATCAATTTGTTGAGCTTCATACAGTCTAAAAAAACGTTTTTCGAAGGTTAATTCTGATAAGACTTCATTCGTTTTTTCTCTAATCATAGTTTTTTTAACAAAATTTAACTCCGAGTTATTTTCATTTCTTGATTTTATCTCTGAAATTCTCAATGGTGGTATAGAAGATCTAAATAACACCCTTCTTTTATTTACAAGCTCTTTAGGAACTTTATTTTTTACAAATAATTCTATTGAGTCCAAATACAATAATGTTGAATTATAACCATCGTCAATTGCTTGTTTAATATTATTAAAATCAAAGGTTTCAACTTTGGTATTTGGCCTAATTACAAGACCATTTTTGCAGGGCATCTCATACTTTGTTGGGATGGTCATCATCGTATTTAATAAGCCAATAAAATCTTGTTCGTCTACAATACTTGAATTATTTGTTACATTACTTCCAATAATAAAATCTGGGCTGAATTCATTGTACATAACATCAAGAGGAAAATTATTGTACAAACCACCATCAAAGTATATTTTCCCATCAATTTTTATAGGATTAATATACAAAGGATAAGTAATGGATGCTCTGATTGCTTCATTCAAATTACCAGATCGAAAAACAACACTTTTTTTATTTAAAACATCAGATGCAACAGAACGAAATGGTACAAAAAGGGCATCAAAATCTTCCTTGTAAGCTGCACTGGTAATTCCCAAAGAACGCAGCATTTCAAAATCCATCAAAATAGGAGTAATGATACTCAATGGAATTGATTTTCGTAAAATACTATCGCGTGAAATTGAAAAATTAAAGGTGCTAGCATTTGCATCTTCTTGGCGGTATAAATAGTGATGTTTTGCATCTAAAACTCCTGAAGTCATATATTTAAATTCTTGACTTAATACAAATGCTTCAATTTCTTCCGGAGAATAACCGCATGCATACAAACTTCCAACTAAAGCGCCAGAAGAACTTCCTGCAATAAAATCTATAGGAATGCCTCTTTCCTCTAGTGCCTTAAGTACTCCAACATGAGCAATTCCAGAAGCGCCACCACCACTTAATACTAATCCAACGCGCTGCTGAGCACTTGTAAAGAATGCAATGATGATAAATAATGGGGCTAACAGGTAGCTGAGTCTGGGCAATTTTGTTATTTTGTACAAAGTTAGAGTATAAAAATTTAAAATGAAATCAAAAGAAACGACAAGCGAAAGTGAACTCAAAATAACACTAAAATGTTTTTTTGGATTTGAACAAACATTAGGAGAGGAACTAATTGAATTGGGTTACGATAAAATAGAATTTTTAAATCGAGCTGTAAGAATAAATGGCTCATGGGAAGACGTTTATTTTCTCAATCTATATATTCGCTGTGCAATTTCTATTTTAGTAGAAATAGAACATTTCTTTATAAAATCTGAAGATGACTTATATAAAAAAGCGTCTGGTATTTATTGGAATGAGATTTTTTCTGCAAACAAGACATTTGCTATTAAAGGCGCAGTTTTTTCGACTCTTTTTAAGAATACGCACTATCCATTTTTAGTTCTTAAGGATGCAATTGTAGATTGTTTTAGAGAAACACAAAACGAACGACCAAATATTGATCTTAAAAAACCTCAAGTTCTTTTTGACTTGTACATAAAAGAAAATGAAGTTACGATATCTGTTAATACAAGCGGACTTCCATTGTTTCAACGGGGCTACCGTGAAGAAGTTGGCGAAGCACCATTAAATGAAGTTGTCGCTGCAAGTCTCATTCGTCAATCAGGATGGGATAGAACAACAACATTCATGGATCCATTTTGTGGATCTGGAACAATTTTAATAGAAGCTGCTTTTTTAGCAACTGGAATACCCTCAAATATTGAGCGGCAGCATTACGCATTCAAAAATTTAAATAATTACGATGAAAAGCTTTGGAATGAGATTTATGGAAGTGCTCCTCGTATTGTTAGGTCTTTGCCCTGTGAAATTATTGGCTCAGATATTTCAGATGAAATGATTCTGAAAACTAGAAGAAATCTTCGCAGCATGAGTTTTGGGCGCTTTGTAAAAACTTCTGTGCTTCCCTTTGATCAAGTTACAAAAACAGAAGAAAAGCTCTTTATATTAACTAATCCACCTTATGGTGAACGAATGGAAACAGATATTCCTGAATTATATGATACTTTAGGGACTTGGATGAAACATTCAATGACAAATTCTGAAGCATGGATTATTTCTTCAAGTGAGGAAGGTTGGAAAAGTATTGGTTTAAAACCTACGAAAAAAACAAAAGTTTTTAATGGCGATTTAGAATGTAGCTTTAGGAAATTTGAGATTTATGACGGATCTAAAAAAGCTAGAAACGAAAAAAGCTAGAAACGAAGAAAGCTATTCCGAGGAATAGCTTTACGTTAAATTTGTTAGCAGTAATTTATCTTTTTGACAAAGGTACGTATTCTCTTGAAGTTTTACCAATGTAAATCTGTCTTGGTCGACCAATCGGCTCTTTGTTTTCAGTCATTTCTTTCCATTGAGCAATCCATCCAGGAAGTCTGCCAAGTGCAAACATTACTGTAAACATTTCGGTAGGAATCCCAATTGCTTTGTAGATTATTCCAGAATAGAAATCAACATTTGGGTATAGATTCCGAGATTTAAAATACTCATCTTCCAAGGCAACTTTTTCTAGTTTTTTAGCAATTTCTAATAATGGATCACTAATGCCTAATTTTTCTAAAACCTCATCACATGTTTTCTTTATTATATTAGCCCTCGGATCGAAGTTTTTATAAACTCTATGACCAAATCCCATTAATCGAAAAGGATCTTCTTTATCTTTTGCCTTTAATATCCATTTATCTACATTTCCACCATCTTTATGGATTTGTTCTAGCATTTCAATTACTTCTTGATTTGCTCCTCCATGCAATGGTCCCCAAAGCGCAGAAATACCAGCCGAAACTGATGAATATAAATTTGCTTGAGAAGACCCTACCATTCTTACGGTTGAAGTAGAACAATTTTGCTCGTGATCAGCATGAAGAATAAATAATTTATTTACTGCACTAACAATTATTGGATCTACATGATAATCCTCAGTAGGCATAGCAAACATCATATGAAGGAAATTCTCACAATAATTGTAATTATTTCTTGGATACATGACCTTGTGTCTTATTGAGTTTTTGTAAGACCATGCCGATAAAGTTGGTAATTTTGCTAATATGCGTTGGACTGTTAAGTCTTTAGCTTCTGCACTTCTATTCGGATCGAGTGATTCTGGATAAAATGTAGCTAATGAAGAAACCATAGATGATAAAACACCCATTGGATGAGCTTGAGCAGGAAATGCCTCAAAAAATCGCCTCATGTCCTCGTGAACTAGGGTGTGCTTTTTTATTTTTGTTTCAAAGTTTGTAAATTGAGTTTGAGTCGGCAATTCTCCGTAAATAAGAAGATAAGATACTTCCATAAAAGATGCTTTCTCGGCTAATTCCTCTATAGAATATCCTCTGTAGCGTAAAACTCCTTCTTCACCATCTAAAAATGTAATTGCACTTTTTGTAGCTCCTGTATTCTTGTAACCAGTATCTAAGGTAATGTAACCAGTTAAATCTCGCAGTTTGGAGATATCTATGGCTTTTTCATTTTCAGAACCTACAATTACAGGTAATTCGTAAATTGTACCATCAAGTTCTATTTTTGCAATTTCAGACATGTGTATTCTTGTGTGTTTTTAGAAAAAAAATTATTGACTATAAAATTACAAAACTTTTCTAATAAAAAATAACACAGAATATGAATAATTTATTAAAAAATTAAAAATAATTTAAGTTTTGGCTTATAAGTTCTTTAGAACGTAATCAAACATCATTGTAAACAAGTGATTACGTGTGTTTCCACCATAAATTCCATGATTTCGATCAGGATAAATAAATAAATCAAATTGTTTATTTGCTTTTACCATAGCATTAATCATTTCCATGGAATTTTGGTAATGTACATTGTCGTCCGCGGACCCATGAATTAAAAAGAATTTGCCCTTCATTTTATCAACAAAATTAATCGGAGAATTTCCATCATAACCTGCTTCATTTTCTGCCGGAGTTCTCATAAAACGCTCAGTGTAGATATTATCATAATACCGCCAATTTGTGACAGGTGCAACTGCTATTGCCATTTTAAAAACATCTGCTCCTTTTGTAATTGCTAAAGAAGCCATAAATCCACCATAACTCCAACCCATTATTCCAATTCGATTTGCATCAACATAAGGCAATTTTGTTAATTCCTTTGCAGAATTGATGATGTCTTCTATTTCAAGTTTCCCTAATTCTAAATAAGTGGATTTTTTAAATTTCGTTCCCTGATACATTGTTCCTCTTGGATCTACGGAAAAAACAATGTATCCTTTTTGTGCCAATAATTGATGGTACATAAAATCTGAACCATCCCATGAATCAAGGACTTCATTGTGTCCAGGTCCTCCATAAACATTAAAATAAACGGGGTATTTTTTACTCGGATCAAAATTTGGAGGTTTAATCATCCAAGCGTTTAGAGAAACACCATTTGCATTTATTTTTAAAAATTCTTTTTTGCTTAAGTTATAATTTTTCAAGCGTTCCTTCAACTCACTATTTTCTTGTAAAATGCGAACAAGAGATCCATCATTTTTACAAAGTGAAATTTTAGCCGGAGTATTTCCATTTGAGTAAGTATGAATAAAGAACTTCATGCCCGATAAAAATTCCGCCTCATTGTAACCTGCTTCCTTTGTTAAATTTATTTTATTTGTTCCATCTAGCTGAATGGAATAAATTGATTTTTGTATGGAGGATACTTCAGCTGAAGAATAATAAATGGTATTGCTAGATTCATCTATTCCTAAAAAATCAATCACATCCCAAGATCCTTTTGTTATTTGTGTTGCTTTTCCATCAAAATCTAACTTGTAAATGTGCTTGTAGCCATCTACCTCACTTGCTCTAAGAATGGTTTGTCCATCCTTTAAAATCAATAAATTGTCATCAACATCGATATAAGTATCAGAATTTTCTTCAAAAATAATTTTGTGCTTTGGCTTCCCTTTAGTTAAATCAATTAAATGGTACTTCAAATTATTTTGATGCCGGTTCATCGTTTGAAGAATCAACTGATTTGAAGATGACGACCAATTTAATCTCGGAATATACTCATATTCACCTATAGCTAAATTGCTAATCGCTCCAGATTTTACATTTACCAAATGTGCTGTAACTTTACTATTGTCTTCGCCAGCTTTTGGATATTTATATTCGTAGTGTTCAGGATAAAGGTTTCCATAAGTTTCCAATGAAAATTCTTTAACAGCTTTTTCATCAAAACGCAAAAACGCAATTGTTTTACTGTCAGGTGACCAAGCATATGCTTTCGTTATTGAGAATTCTTCTTCGTAAACCCAATCTGTTGTTCCATTGATTACCTTATTGCGCTTTCCATCCAATGTTAATTTTGTAATTTTCCCACTTTCAAGATTTTTAACAAATAAGTCATTTCCATAAATGTATGAAACCATTTTTCCATCGGGAGAATACTCTGCCAAGGTCTGAGGATGATGTTTTTCGTCAAGTGCTTCTAATTTTTTTGTTGCAATGTCAAATAGAAAATATTCAGCTGTGAAACTTCTTCGGTAAACTGCTTTTGTAGCAGTTAAAAATAAAATTTTTGTTTCATCAGAGTTAAATTCATAATCATCGTAATCAAGCATCTTTGAGTTGTAAACTAAATTTTTAGAATCGACAAGAATCTTTCCAAGATCTGAAGCGTCTGATATGTCATATTTTAGAATGGATAGATCATTTCCTGATTTTGTATAATGGGATCCATTGTTCATGGATTTAAAACCAGCAATTCCCTTTGAGGAAAATTCGTATTTTTTCCATATTTTTTCAATGGTGATTTCCTGAGCAATTGAAAGAGTAGAGAAAAGTAAAAAGGTAAAAAGTAGAATATTTTTCATGGATTTTGATTTGACTGGTCGAATTTAAGAACTTTTTTTTCACTTAATTAGTAAACTCAACTATTATTGACATAAAATATTATGAATTGTTAACAAAATTTTAATCTCAAAGCAAAAAAAAAGAATTAAATTTGTTTTATAATTTTTTGGGTGTTATCCTAGAGGCAAAGTTTATGCTAAAACCATTCAAAAAAATGAAATTATTTGTTAAAAATTATTTTTTTTACAAAGCTTCTAATCGTTTATTCATTAATTTAAATTAACTCTTATGAAAAAAAATCTACTATTATTATCATTTTTTACTGCAACTTTTTCTTTTGCTCAAAATTGTAGTCAATTATTTATTTCTGAATATGTTGAAGGCTCAGGAAATAATAAAGCATTAGAAATATACAATCCAACAGCTTCTGCAATCGATTTATCAGGTTATCGCATTGAACGTTTTTCAAATGGATCTGGAACTTCTGCTAGTGGAGGTGTATTAAATTTATCCGGTTCAATTGCGGCTAATTCAGCATTTGTTATTGCAAATGGACAGATAACGACATCAACTTCTTCTCCAGCTTGCGACCCAATTTTACAAGCAATGGCGGATCAATTAGATGGTGTTTATCCTGCACCAACTTATATGAATGGAAACGATGCCATCGCATTGTTTCATGGTTCGATAATGATTGATCTTCTAGGAAAAACAGGTGATGCTTCTATTTCTTCTGCTGATGGATGGGGTGATGAATTCCCTTATGATGGTTCTGTTGGAGCAGTTTGGACAGAAAATCATACCTTAGTTCGTAAAGCTTCTGTTCAGATTGGAGTAAGCGCTAATCCTTCTACCTTTATTGTTTCTAATCAATGGGACTCATTACCACAAAATACTTGGTCTAATCTTGGAACGCATGTTTGTTCATGCATATCAGGAGTAAGTGACTTAGCAAATAGTGTTTCTTTTGTTGTTTATCCTAATCCATCAGCTGATAGTTTTTTTAGTATATCAAGTTCTGAGTCAATTGAATTTATTGATGTTGTTAATATTTTGGGACAAGTTGTAATAAGTGAAAAAAAATCAAGCAACACGAAGTTTAGTACCATTGATTCTAGTCTTCTAACTAAAGGAATTTATTCTGTTAGATTGTATTTTTCAGATGCTTCCGTTGCTCAAGCAAACATCATTATTCAATAAATAAGTTATTACATTTCTTTGATTAGCAACTGTAATTTTATATGAGAAAATTAGTTTTCCTTGTTGTTTCTATTTTTGCTTTGTCTGTTTCTTTTGGGCAGACAAAAATACAACTAAGCGGAACAGTTTATGATAAGTATACCAAAGAAACTCTTATTGGTGTTCGAATAGTTTGTGGTAATACGCTAATAACAAAAACAAATATTGATGGGTATTATGTCTTATCAGTTGCTGCAAATACCTCTCATAACCTTAAAGTTAGCTACATTGGCTATGACACGTTAATTAAAATTATTCAAGCAGGAAGTACCTCATTAAAAATTGATCTAACGTTATCACCTATCGAAAAATTAATTGATGAGGTTGTTGTAAAAGCAGAAATAGCAAAAGCACGTGAGACACCTATTGCATTCTCAACTTTAAGTTCTAAGCAAATTGCTGAAGAATTAGGAACAAGGGATTTACCAATGGTTCTTAATTCTACTCCCGGAGCCTATGCAACTGAACAAGGAGGTGGTGTGGGAGATGCTCGTGTGTCAATTCGTGGATTTGACCAACGAAATATTGCTGTTTTAGTAGATGGTGTTCCTGTGAATGATATGGAAAATGGTCAAGTTTACTGGAGCAACTGGGATGGTATTGGAGATATTACGCGCTACATGCAAGTGCAAAGAGGATTAGGAGCTTCTAAATTATCCATAGTTTCTGTTGGTGGAACAATGAATATTGTAACTAAGGGAATAGATTCTAAAATGAGCACTTCAATTAAACAAGAAGTCAACGGTTATGGTCTTTTTAAAACAGCATTTGGATATAATACGGGTTTGTTAAAGGGCAACTGGGGAATAACCATTGCAGGATCAAAAAAATGGGGTACAAGTTATGCAGATGCAACATTTGATGATGCTTATTCTTATTTTATGAAAGTTCAAAAGAAATTTGATAAACATTTATTGAGCTTTGGTGTGAATGGCGCTCCCCAGTCACATGGTCAAAGAACTACTCGTTTACCAATAGCAGTTATAGATAAAGGATTAGCTGAAAGATCTGGGATAGATTACCAACAATCACTGGATTCAATAGCATTAGTAAGTAGTTCACAGTTTACAACTACTTCGCAAGGAGCAAGAGGTATTCGCTACAACCCTAATTACGGGATGTTAAATGGAGAAGAATTTAATGAGAAAATCAATTTCTTTCATAAACCGCAGTTTAATCTTACACATTCCTACAACCCAAATGAAAAAATAAATCTCACAACTGTAACCTATGTTTCAATTGGGAAAGGTGGTGGCACATCTATGAAAACTACTTTATCAGATAGGGACACGACAAATGGCTTATATGATATTCAAGGGGTTTACGATCTGAATAAAACAAATTATTCTCCACTTTACAGTGTAGATGAGCATGTTTCAAGTAATTATTTACGTGCAGCAAACAACGATCATAAGTGGTTTGGTCTATTGTCAACATTTAATTATAAGCTTAGTAATAGTCTTTCAAGTATGTTTGGAGTTGATGCACGATATTACAAAGGAGCACATTACCAATCGGTTTATGATTTGATAGGTGGAGACTATGCAATTGATAATTCAAATAAAAATCAACCAGTAGGTGCAGGAAACACATCCTATGGAATGAAGAGAATTGGAGATAAAGTTTCTTATCACAACGATGCAACTGTAAAATGGGCAGGGTTTTTTGGGCAAATTGAATACAAGAAAGACAAATGGAGTTCATTTTTAACCTCATCATTCAATATGACTGGTTATCAAAGAACTGATTACTTTAAGAAGAAAGATATTGTGCTTTCAGATACCACATTAGTTCAAGCCGTTGGTTATGGTGATACACTCGATTATAATGGTGTTTCATACAACAATAATTCAACTCAAGCACGATTTGCAACTACTGATCAAAAATGGTTTTCGGGAGCAACTATTAAAGCGGGGATGAATTACAATATCGATTCACATGAAAATATTTTTTGTAACCTGGGATATTTAAGCATTGCTCCAAAAATGAATGCTGTATTTGATAATAACAACAAAGAATTCTTGCAAATAAAAAACCAAGAAGTTTCATCTTTTGAATTGGGGTATGGTCACAAGAGTAAAAGATTCTCCTCTAATTTAAATATGTATTACACTTTATGGAGAAACAAACCACCACAAAATACGCCAACGGTTGTTACCCCTGATGGAACATTTTCATATAACATCAATGGATTAGATGCACTTCATAGGGGAATTGAAATCGATTTTATTTATAAAATTTTACCAAATCTTGATTTTGAAGGTTTAGTATCCATAGGAGATTGGAAAACAATAACAAGCAGTAAAGACTCAACACTTGTAAATATTGTTGATAATGATAATATTATAGTGACTTCATTTTATTTTGGTGCCGACAATGTGCATGTTGGAGATGCTGCTCAGGTGCAATTAGGGACTAGTCTTCGCTATGAAATCATTAAAAATCTATATGTAAAATTAAGATTCACCTATTTTGATAAAAACTATGCAAATTTTGATCCACTTGCGTTAACAGGTAAGAATATCAACAGAGAATCATGGAAAATGCCAAGCTATGGACTTTTAGATCTTAATTTTGGTTATGATATCACCTATGAAAAAATGAAATTTACTTTCACTGGTGGAATAATGAATATTGCTAATACTTTTTATATTTCCGATGCGCAAAATGGTGCCAACTTTGATGGTGCAACTTCAACAGTATTTGTAGGAATGGGAAGAAGGTTTAGTTTGGGACTCAAAGTTGGGTTCTAATAAATAGAATAATAAATTTAAAAAATAACATGAAAAAAAATATCGCCTTTACTGTATTATTAGTTCTACTAAGTTTTATGGGAAATACTCAAGCTGTTTTACCAACAAGCTGGAGTTTTACAACTGCAAATCTCCCAACTGGTTGGAGTGAATCTGGAACTATGTTTTATGCTGCTTCTGGTAATACACCTCCAGCCATGAAATTTGACAATACAGGAGATTACTTGCTTATCAACTTTAATAGCAATGCTGGAAATTTAACTTATTATCTTACAGGAAATAGTTTTGCAGGAGGAACCTTTACTGTTGAAGAATCGAATTTAGGAAGCGTTTGGACAACCTTACATTCTCATACTTCACCGCCGAGTGCAACTTACGCAATGTTTACAGATGTGCCATTAGCAACAACAAGATTTATCCGCTTTATCTATACGAATAAAGTTACTGGAAATATCGGTGTAGATGATGTAAACATAACCGTTGGTGCAGCAACACCTGCACAAGAAATCAATGTGAAACAAGGAGCAACAACAATCGTTTCTGGCGGCACTTATTTTGCAAGTTCTCCAGTTACAACAATGACACCTACAACCTTTACAATTGAGAATCTGGGTACCTTAAATACTTTAAACATTGCTTCAGCTACAATTTCTGGAACAAATGCAGCTGATTTTTCTGTTGCTTCTTTTCCTTCAACTGTTTTAGCTACAGCAACTGGTAATTTAGTTTTAAATTTCACTCCAGCTGCTTCTGGAACAAGGACTGCAGTTTTAACGATTGCAAGTAATGATGCGGATGAAGCTTCTTATATCGTAAATTTATATGGTGTTGGAGGAACTCTTGCAACAGAACCAAGTTCACAAGCTTCTAATTTACTTTTCTCAAATGTAAAAACATATAGAATAAATGCATCGTTTACAGGAACAGCAGCTGTTGATGGTTATCTTGTACTGAGAAAAAAAGGTTCTCCAATAACCGGAGTTCCAGTTGATGGAACAGTATATCAAAGAGGAGATATAGTTGGTGATGCACAGGTTGTTTTTAGCCGAAATGCAACTTCTTTTACGCCAAATAATATTATTGCAGGAACAACTTATTATTTTGCTATTTATACTTACAACGGACCTAATAATTTTAGAAACTATAAAACAACTGCTCCTTTGTTAGGGAATTGTACAACTCCTGCTACAATGCTTCCTGCATCTTATTATAGTACTTTAAACACAGGTAATTCTTCATTTGAAATGAATTTACATGCTTTGGTAAATCCTCACCAAATGCAATTTTATAGTAACTATGCTAATTTCATGGTTTATTTATTTGAAGCGCGAGATACAACATTAGATAGAAGAGTCGTAACCTGCGTTTATAGCGGAGAAAATAAAATTTATACTGAACCTTTTGATTGGTCCTCTAATGGTTATAGTCGAGAACACACTTATTGTCATAGTTGGATGCCTACAAATCCAGCTCAGGCTTTGCCAGAATACAACGATTATCACCATTTATTCCCTACGAATTTAAATGATGTAAATATTGTACGGAGTAATAATGCCTTAGGTATTGTTGTAAATGTAACATCAACTTATTTAGGATCTAAATATGGAACCGATGCAAATGGACAGACTGTTTTCGAACCGAGAGATGAACACAAAGGAGATGCAGCAAGGGCAATGATGTATGAAGCAATTTGCTATACAACCATTAGCGGAAATAGCTGGGCTTTACCAAGTTATCAAAATCAATATTTACTAAAGCAGTGGCATTTTCAAGATCCGCCAGATAATTGGGAAATTGCAAGAAATGATTTTATTGACTCTCTTCAAAATAATAGAAATCCATTTGTTGACAGTATTGATTATGCATGTTTTGTTAATTTTTCAAATATGACCTATGAACCATTAGCGTGTGAGGCATCTATTAATGAATTATTAAACAATGGATTTATTACTTATCCAAATCCAAGCAAGGATGAAATAAATTTACATGTGGATGCTACAACTATATCTTCTTATCAAATAATTGATTTCCAAGGAAGAGTTGTATTATCTTCGGATGTTAATAATCTAGCTCTTGTGAAAGCAAATATTTCAAAATTAAATGCAGGAACTTACTTGGTAAAGGTAGAAACTCCATTTGGGACAGCGCAACGATCAATTGTTGTTGAATAATGATTAGACTCATTTTAATGAGTTTTTTTTGGGCAAGCCTTTTCGCTTGCTCTTCCCATTTAACGTTACATCACTTATCACCAAAACAAACGATAGATTCTTCTGTGTCTAATTCGTCAAAAATTGACGAACTGATTCAGCCCTACAAAGATTCACTTGACAAAGAAATGAATCAAGTGCTTGGTTTCTCAAAAGATAATTTTGAAATTCAACGCCCTTCTTCCTCACTTATGAATTGGTGCGCAGATGCAATTTTTGCAAACCAAACAAAAAATGTAAAATTAGCACAGCCAATTTTTTGCTTACTAAATACAGGAGGTTTGCGCTCTACAATTGGCAAAGGAACTGTTTCCATAGGAGATATTTATAAATTAATGCCTTTCGACAACACGATCGTTTGGGTTGAACTTCCAATAAGTTCTATTACTGAGATTGAAAAGTATTTAAGTCAATCTGGTGGTGAACCAATAGCAAATGCTAAATTAGAAAATGGAAAATTGCTAATTAATGGAAACAATGAAAAAATGACTCATTTCTGGGTTCTTACCTCAGATTATTTGATGAATGGTGGGGATAAAATGAGTTTTTTTGAACAAAGAACAAATGCAATAATGAATGGCAAACTTCTTAGAAATGCATTTATTGAAGAGGTAAAAAGTCAAGATACTTTAATTTTTAGTGAAGAATTAAGAATAAAATAATGCGCGTGTGAAAAGAAGAAATTTTATCCAAAATATAGTTTTAGGAACAGGAACTCTACTTGTTTCACCTTCACTTTTTAGCCAAGAAAATCTGAAGAAAAAAAAACGCCTTGTAATTTTGCATACAAATGATACACATTCAACAATTGAGCCTTTCCCGAGCAAGCATTCTAAATTTCCTAACATGGGAGGTGTTTCCAAACGCCACACTATTCTCCAAAAAATAAGAAGTGAAGAAGAGCATGTTTTATTATTGGATGCAGGAGATATTTTTCAAGGAACACCTTACTTTAATACTTTCAACGGAGAGCTAGAAATGAAATTGATGTCGCTACTTCAATACGATGCTTCAACAATGGGAAACCACGATTTCGATATTGGTTTAGAGGGCTTTTTAAATGCCCAACAATTTGCTAATTTCCCGTTTTTATGTGCGAATTATGATTTTTCAGAAACAATTCTATCTGGTAAAACAAAAGCGTATCATATTTTTCATAAAGCAGGAATAAAGATTGGTGTTTTTGGAGTTGGAGTCGCACTAAAAGGATTAGTATCCGAGGATAAATATGGTAATACACGCTACTTAGATCCGATAAGTACTGCAAATAAAATAGCAAGTGATTTAAAATCTAAAGGCTGTGATTTAGTAATTTGCCTTTCACATTTGGGTTTTGAATACGAGAACAAATCCATTAATTCGGATAGTAAATTAGCAGCAGAAACAGAAAATATTGATATAATTCTTGGAGGACATACGCATACATTTTTTGATAAACCGCTTGTTCTTAAAAACATAAAAAACAAAGATGTTTTAGTTAATCAAGTTGGATGGGGTGGTGTTTATTTAGGAAGAATAGACATCGATGTTGAAAGCGGCTTTTTTCAAGCAGAAAAAATTTGCGTTGATTAAAAAATCAATGAATTCTATTCTTTAATTATTTCAATTGAATCAATTGAATCACCTTCACGAATTTGATCTAAAACATCTAAACCTTCTGTAACTTTTCCAAAACAAGTATGGTTGCGATCTAAATGAGCTGTATTTCTTCTGGAATGACAAACAAAAAATTGAGAACCTCCCGTATTTCTGCCAGCATGAGCCATTGACAATACACCAGTATCGTGAAATTGATTTTCACCATCTAATTCGCAATTGATTTGATATCCCGGACCACCTGCACCAGTTCCATTCGGACAACCTCCTTGAATAACAAAGTCAGGAATAACTCGGTGCCACTTAAGGCCTGAGTAAAAACCTGATTCGGCTAATTTTACAAAATTAGCAACTGTTTTTGGAGCATCTAAATCGTATAAAGCAACATGCATTTGTCCTTTATTCGTAGAAATTACTGCTTTCATATCTCAATTTTTGTGCAAAGATAAGTTTACTTTACTATTTAGAAAAATAGAGTTGTAAACAATTCAGTATTACTATCTCTGTTGAAAACTTCGTTAATAACACTTTAAAAGTAAGAATCAATGCAGTTAAGTAGCACCTTAAATTTGTAATTATCCACATTAATAAACTATAGAGATGTTTAGCACACTGATAAAGCGAAAACTAACTGACAATCAAGTAGCAAATATTTTTATTAATGCACTTTACGATAGCATTGATAATGGCTTTTCTGAAGTCGCACAGTTAATTAATGAAGATTTAGCGTTTACAACTTCACCAGGTATAAATAAAGATAACAATGGAGAATTTGGCTTAATTGTTATTGTTGGTAATTTATCTTATTTGGAAAGTACCTTTGATGCAGACCAAGCTGAAAGGGTTGAAACTATTATTTTCGAAAAACTCTCAAAATTTTATGATTTAGATGTTAGCGCCTTTAGAAAACTTATCAAAGAACATCAAAATTTTATTTTACGCATTAATCACCCTTCAAAAAATTGGATTTATGGAATGTCAAAAGCAGTCTTTCATAAATATAAATTAAATGAATTCCAAGATGAATACTTCCGTAGAATGCAGGCTCCAAATCCTTTATTTCTAAAACGAATGGATGAAATAATGGGAAATTTTGTATGGAACTGGGATGCTTTTTTTAAGAAATACCGCCTGTAAGCTATTTGTAGAAGTACTTCAGAATAGTAAATGCCAATCCAAAAAACACGAGAATACTCAGGAATAACTGACTCAGTGATTTATACCCTTTTTTCCTAATTCTTACATAGTTTCCAGTTCCTAATAGGACACCAATAATAAGCGATAAGAGTAAAGGATTCATTACATTAATCCAAATTGAGTGAAATGATGTGTGAAATGTTTTGAATGCAATAGAAGCCATTGCTCATAATTCAACTTGCCGTAGTAGGGGTGAAGCGCTGTTTTTTTTTGGTCTTCGGAATACATCTCTTCAAAATCAACCCAAGCCATTGTAAATTCATCTAATGCTAATTCTAAATCTGAGTTTCGCAAAGGGGTATTTTCTTTTGCAAATGGAACTTGAATATTTTGAGGCATTTCTTTATCGCTGTATAAAAATGCTTGCATTCCTTTAATTTTCTCTTCAGGAATTAGGAGTTCATTATTTCCTACGCCACAAGACATATAAATACAGTCGCTTAAATGCTCAATCATCCTTTGAGGAGTCATTTTTCCCCAAGATGCTGATTTTTTTTCATCTAAATTTTCTAGGATTTCAAGAAAAGCGCATAAATCTGCTTCAACAAATTTCATTTGTTATTTTCCAACTAAGATGTGAAGACTTCTTGGAACCACTTGAACATTTAATTCTCTTTTTACCATAGTAGGTTCTCCATCATACTGAGCCATGCCTTGTGAGATATTTATTTTTGCTTTTTTAAAGGATATCACCTCGGTAAATTTTGAGTGATCTGAACGTCCCATGAAGAATTGGTATGCTAATAATGGAATGCGCCACCTCGAAAATGGTTTCAATAAGATTAGTTCTATCTTTCCGTCTGTAGCATCTGACTTTGGCGAAAAAATAAAGCCATTTCCGAATTCTGAGGTATTTGCAATTGTACACATCACAACGGGCATTTTTTTAATTTGACCATTTGTATCAATTGAAATATTAATGGGATTGTACTTAAAATATTCCTTAAAAACATGCTTAACATAAGTCCAAAAACCACGTTTTTTGTCTTCATCAAATCGTTTTGCAATCAGTGCATCTAATCCATATCCTCCAAAACCTAAAAAAGGGTTGTCGTTTACAAGAACAGTATCCATTTGTATTTCAGTGATAGAATTTATACATAAAATAGCTTCTGGAATTGTTAAAGGTATGTTCATGTGCCTCGCTAAACCATTGCCTGAACCAATTGGAATAATAGCTAATTTTGTTTTTGATCCAATTAAGGTGGTCCCAACTTCGTGAACCGAACCATCACCACCAACAGCACATACAATATCAATGTTGTTTTTTATCGCTTCTTTTGCGATTTCAATTGCCTGACCTTTGTAACTTGAGCTTTTAATTTTATAATCAAATTGACTATGATCCAAATGTTCATGAATAAGCTGCGGTATGTCGTCTTTTCGACGAACACCAGATATTGGATTTATGACAAACCAAATACTTTTTTTCATGACTAGCAACATATTTTATTTGTATTGACCAACATTTAATAATAAAACATAAGACAATATTCAAAATTCGTTACATTTCATGATAATTCCTAATTTTTAATAAGATTTTCTCAATTAAATCTGAATTTCGCAGACAATACTATATTCTTGAATCTACTTAAAATATGTATTTTTGGTAAACTAATTTTATTAAATGAAAGAAAAAGAACCAAATAAAAACAGAGAGCATTTATTGAAGTTACTTTTGGATAAATCAGCATTAAAGCAAGATGTTGCTGATGATTGCGAAAAAGTTTTCACGTCTTTTAAAAAAGCAATTTGTAAGGAATTAGATGCGCTAAAGTTGAAAATTAAAGATCCTAGGATTCGATTAAGTTATGAGGATAAAGGTGCTCACGAAATTCATGCTTACATCGGAAGTGATGTCTTGGTTTTTAATTTGCATAGAAATGTTTTTAAGATGCCAGATAATGATCCACTTTGGGGAACAGCCTATTTCAGGTCGAATGAAAATAATGGCTATTTCGGAATCATCAATATTTTTAATTTTTTAGCGGAGTCTTTTCTTCAGCATCGCATTAATGATAGTGGCTATCTTATAGGCCGAATTTTTATTAATCACGAACTTCATTTTTATGTTGAAGGAAAAGGACACCTTGGCTCACTTTTTCGAGATACACAAAATTCTGTCATGAATGACGAGTTCATTGCTGCGATTTTACAACTATCTTTTGCCTATGCTTTACAATTTGATTTACACATCCCACCTTTTGACTATTTCAGTGAAATCACGGTAGAACAAATTCAGTTAATGGGAGAAAGTTTAAAGCTTCAAACTGCAAAGAGATTAGGTTTTAAAATGAAAGCTGACGAGTCTGATAATATTTAAAAAATATAGCACATAACCTTGCAGTTAAAGAATTTCACACTATATTTGCAAACTCAAATTTGAGAATTTTCGATTTTTGGCCCATTCGTCTAGTGGTTAGGACGCCAGGTTTTCATCCTGGTAACAGGAGTTCGATTCTCCTATGGGCTGCATAAAAATTGGTGTAATAGCCAAAAAAATATTAATTTAGTACAATTAAAATAATTTAATAAAATAATAATGGCAAATCACAAATCATCAATCAAGAGAATTCGTTCAAACGATGCTAAGCGAGTTTTAAATAAATACCAA
>JBILAB010000006.1:0-31900 GCA_044354455.1 Crocinitomicaceae bacterium
GCCTTATCTAAAATCCCATTTATAAACAAATTACTCTTTGGAGTACTGTAAAATTTTGAAATCTCAATGTATTCATTCATAGTAACTTTTGTAGGAATACTCGAACATGTTTGCAATTCTACAAGTGCCATTTTAAGCAATAAGACATCCATTTTAGCAATGCGGTCTACCTCCCAATTTACTGCTAAAGTCTCAATTAGCTTCTCATTTTCGACGTCCATTTCAATTGTATTTCGGCACAAATCTAAAATAAACTCTTTTTCATCATCATCTTCTTTGTACAAAGATAAAATTGAGATTTCTTTATCTGGAGCTGCCGTTTTTAAAGTTTTTAATGCCATAGAACAACATAAATCGATATCATCCAGCCAATAAATACTCTTGTCTTCTATGTAATTGTGTAAAAATTCAGAATTTATGATTTCGTTTTTGAAAAGCGCTAAAGCGAACTTTTTATCTTCTTCAAAATCCTTCAATCCATTTTCCATGAACTCGAAATAAGTCTCACTGTCTTTAACTTGAAGAAACATTTTTCTGAAAATCTCTTGATTTTCTGCGCCCAACCAATTTACCTTTCGTGCTGAAGAAACCTTATTTAATTCTTTTGATTCTTCAATTTTTAAAACTAAGCTATTTTCCACCCATTTAAGATTAGGCATCAAATCGCTTTCATTTGGTCGCAATTTATTTTTTCTGTTTTCATTGTTTGTTTCAGCTGCTCGCTTTAGTTCAGGAATTGTTAGGAGTAAATAAAGGTACAAATCGTACATTCTTTCTACTGAAAGCAATAATTCATTCTGTGCTTTTACAACATCAATTTCTTTTGACTGAAAAAAAGCATAAAGAATTTGCAGTACCTTGATTCGTAAATGACGTCTGTTTAGCATTTTATTATAGGGGTAATTCTACTATTCTTTTAGCTTTGATCCTTTCTTCAGCTATTATATTTGCTATTTGATATGTTGGAATATTTTCTTCTTGTGATCGTTTTACGATATTCAAAATAGTCGTATAAATTTCCGCAGCCTTTTGCTGTGCCCATTCAGCTGGAAGTCCTTTTACTTCAGAAAAACAATTTATTACACCACCGGCATTGATTGCATAATCTGGAGCATAAATAATTCCTTTTTTCATTATTTCTAAGCCATGAACAGCTTCCACTTTTAATTGATTATTTGCCGCTCCAGCAATAATTGAACATTTTAGTCTACTCAATGTATCATCATTAATTGTAGCACCTAAAGCACAGGGCGCATAAATATCCATATCAAAATCATAAAAAGCATCTTTATCAATAATGTGAGCCCCATATTTTTGAGCTACTCGATTCAATGATTCTGAATTTATATCGGCAATGTAAACAGCTGCATTTTCTTTTCTCAAATATTCTACGAGGTATTCTCCAACATGCCCTACTCCTTGCACAACAATCTTTTTTCCATTTAAGGAATCAGAACCATATTGGATTTTAGCGCAAGCTTTCATTCCCATGTAAGTTCCATAAGCCGTTACAGGCGAAGGGTCACCACTTTTGCCGGGTAAACCAACTACATGATTTGTTTCTTTATTTACATGTGTCATGTCAATCGGAGAAACGCCAACATCTTCAGCAGTAATATAATTTCCTGCTAAACTATTTACAAACCTACCAAATCTTCGAAATAAAGCCTCAGATTTCATGGTTTTAGAATCTCCGATAATAACAGCCTTCCCTCCTCCTAGATTTAATCCTGATATTGAATTTTTATAGGTCATTCCGCGAGAAAGTCGAAGAACATCATTTAAGGCATCCATTTCGTTATTGTAAGCCCAAACTCTTGTTCCACCTAGTGCAGGACCTAAAACTGTATTATGAACAGCGATAATAGCTTTTAATCCTGTTGCTGCATCATTACAAAAAAGAATTTGTTCGTGACCCATATTGGCCATTTGACCGATCACGGGATTCATGGAAAGATCGTTCACTATTTCAGTTGTTATTTCAGACATACTTATCTTATCGTTCGTTAACTTTAGTTCTGAATGCTTACATTTGCAGCATATTTCAACAGCGCAAAATTAGAAAATAATCAATGAAGTCACTTCAATACTTGAATAAATATTTTTTTAAATACAAATGGCGTTTTTTATTCGGTATCATTTTTACAATTATCAGTAATTACTTTGGAGTTCAAATGCCTTTGTACGTTAAAACTACAGTTGATGATTTAATGGGGAGCACGACTATAAGTGGTTATGAAGATGCTTTATTTTTATCTTTCAAAATTGGTGGTATTTACATCTTATTATCCATTGGAAAAGGGTTTTTCTTGTTCTTAATGCGTCAAACGATCATTGTAATGTCTCGTTTTATTGAATTTGATTTAAAAAATGAGATTTATGCACATTATCAAAAATTAGATTTAGGATTTTTTAAGCGGAATTCTACGGGAGATTTAATGAATCGTATTTCTGAAGATGTGAGTCAAGTAAGAATGTATTTAGGTCCCGGAATCATGTATACCATAAATTTAGTTGTGCTTTCTTCGATGATTATAGTTCAAATGGTGAATATAAGTCCTCAACTTACTTTATTTGTGCTAATGCCACTTCCTTTAATGTCGTTCTTGATATACAGAGTTTCAAGTAAAATGAATACAATGAGCAGGAAAGTTCAAGAAGAACAATCCAATCTTTCAACTATTTCACAGGAAACATTTTCGGGAATCAGGGTAATAAAAGCATACAATCGTGAAACTGAAATGGGTAGTAAATTTGAGCATGCAGCAAACGAATACAAAAACAAAAGCATGAAATTAGTTTTAGTCAACGCTCTTTTCATGCCTACAATAATGTTTTTAATTGGAATAAGTACTCTAATTGCGATTTATATGGGTGGATTGATGACCTACGACAAACAAATTTCATTGGGTGGAATTGTAGCATTCATTTTCTTTGTAAATAATTTAACTTGGCCTTTTGCAAGTTTAGGCTGGGTTACATCAATTATTCAGAGAGCAGCAGCTTCGCAAAAGAGAATAAGTGAATTTTTAGAAACTGAACCTACAATTGTCAACACAAACCATTCTGATTTTGACTTTAAAGGAGGAGTTGAATTTAAAAATGTAAATTTCACTTATGACAATACCGGTATTCAAGCCCTAAAAAATCTTTCTTTTAAAATAAAACAAGGAGATACTTTAGCAATTATTGGAAAAACAGGAAGTGGAAAGTCAACTATTTTAGATTTAATAGTGCGACAATTCGATGCAGCTTCAGGATCTGTTTTGATTGACAACAAATCGATTCAGAGTATCAATACGGATGCATTTCGTGAACAATGTGGAGTTGTTCCTCAAGATGTTTTTCTTTTTTCTGATACGATTGCAAACAATTTAAAATTTGGCGTTAAAGATGGTGAGGTTTCAAGTGAGGACTTGGTTAAAGTTACAGAATTAACGCACGTTTACCATAATATCGATGAATTTCCAGATAAGTTTGAAACCTTATTAGGGGAACGTGGCGTAAATCTTAGCGGTGGGCAAAAGCAGCGTATTAGTATTTCACGTGCCTTATTACGAAATCCTAGTTTATTATTACTAGACGATTGCTTGTCTGCAGTTGATACTGAAACAGAAGAAATTATTTTATCAAATTTAAGGCACTTGAAGCAAGATTTAACAACTATCATTGTTAGTCACCGTGTATCAACAATTCGAAATGCAAATTACATAATTGTTATCGATCAGGGAGAAGTTATTGAAGAAGGAACACACGAAACTCTTCTAAAGTCCAAAGGTTATTATGCGGAGCTTTATCAAAAGCAATTGACAGAAGAATAAATTTACATTCTATTTTAAGCCAAATTTCTTCTCTGCTTCAAGCGCGATATATTTTCCAATTGCTAGCGATGCAGTTGCTGCAGGTGATGATGCATTTAAAACATGAATTGCGTTTCCTTGGTGCTCAATTCTAAAGTCATCGCGCGTATCACCATTTTGGGAAAGTAATTGCGCCCTCACTCCTGCTCTACCAGGTTCAATATCATCCATTGTCAAAGATGGAATCATTTGCTGCAATGAATTTAAAAACATTTTTTTTGAAAATGCACGACGGTATTCGTTGATGCCGTAGGATATATTTCCTAGAAACAACTTCCAAGTTCCACGGTATGAAAGTGCGTCAAAACTATCTTTAAAAGAGAAATCTGTTCTGTTGTAACCTTCTCTTTTAAAGGAAAATACAGCATTTGGACCACACTCTACTCCTCCCCCAACCATTCTTGTAAAATGAACACCTAAAAATGGAAATGCGGGGTCTGGAACTGGGTAAATAAGATTTTTGACCTTATGCTGTGCCTGTGCTGCTAATTCATAATAATCACCTCGAAATGGTACAATCTTCTCCTTTAGTTTTAAACCGTCTTTTTTCGCCATTCTATCTGCTTGAAGTCCAGAGCAAAAAACCATGAATTTTGAGGTGAATTCCCCTTTATTTGTATGTATTGTTGTCTCATTTTCATTTCTTGTAATTGAAATTACTTCATGAGCAAGAAATAAGCGACTTTCAGCTTGAAGTGCAAGGGCTAATTCAATCATTTTATTTGTTGCTGCAGTAAAATCAATAATTCCTGTAGATGGAACCCAAAGACCTGAAAGACAATCAACAAAAGGTTCAATTTCTTTCACTTGATCTGAAGAAATGCGTTCAATACCTTCAATTTTATTTTCGATTCCAGTTTGATGGATTTTTTCCAAGCGAACAATTTCTTGTTGATTCGATGCCACAACAACCTTTCCGCAGATATCGTGTGCAATGCCATATTCTTTTGCGAAAGCAATCATCTCTCGTTTCCCTTCTATGCAATTTTTTGCTTTTAGGGAACCTGGCTTATAATATAAGCCTGAATGAAGCACACCAGAATTGTGACCTGTTTGGTGCTTTGCTAGGATATTTTCCTTTTCGAATAAGGCAATTTTTAAAGTTGGATTTTTCTTCTGAAGTTGATAGAATGTAGCTGCTCCAACTATTCCCCCACCAATAATCTCTATATCAAATTCCATTTTTAAATTTTAGTAAAAATAGCTTTTTTTTGAAAATCACTTTTTCTCAAAAATCGCATCATTAATTCCTTTATTTATGATGTAATTAGATAATTTGATTGTGATAATTCCTTTTTTATCAGCGGTTTTCTTTTTTGATTTATCTTTTGGTTTATCGTTATTGATATCAGCAGCTACGCTTTTTGGCATTTTAAATTTCTTAATATCAATTTCAAAAATTAATTCACTTGGAAGTCCAAAAGCAAGTTCCGAGGTGTAAAAGTAGTCTACATTTACAGTGCCGCTAGACCGAGTAGTAATTTGAGATGAAATAATCACTGCATTTTTTGGGTCTATCCACAATTTTGCAAGAACAAATTCGCTGTTTTCATTTGTTGGAATAACAGTAATCAATGAGGTTTTCAATTCACCGATCATTTTTGTACCGCCATCAACAGCCATGTATGAATTTGTTTTACTTAAAAAAGTATTAACATCTGTAAATCCCTGTTTTGGAAGGATTACAATGCCTTTAGAAACAATTTTAAATTTATCTTTTTGCTTGAAATATATCTTTGCTTTAACCGGTAATATCTTGATGAATGGTATATCTGTCTTTATTGATGCGTCAACAGAATAATCTTTAACACTGGTGATTTTTGCTACCACTCTTTCGAGTAATTGGTTTGCATCTTGCGAATAGGAAGTAACTTGAATAAAAAAAAGTGAAAGAAAAAGTAGTTTTTTCATTAGGAAGTGATGTCTTTTTTATTGAATTTGATAACTGCAATGGACACAAGTAAAATATTGTGAACTACTAGTATAATAATTGAATTAAAGATTTTAGAATACGGCACAGGATCTTCAAAGAAACTTCTCCAAGATGCCATATGAGTTGTAAATAAAAAGGGTTTAATATTTTGGAAAACAGAAACTTCCATTGATCCAATTATTGTAAATAAGATAATAACAGCCATTGTTGAAACAATCGGACCTATTGAATTCTCCGCAAAAGCAGAAAAGCAAATTGATACTGAAGAAACTGTTAAAAGCGACAAAAAGGCAACAATAAAACTTAAGCCATAACGCCATAGAATATCTTGTTCTTTTAAAATAACTAAGCCCTCACTATTTAGAACAATTAAATCTCCAGATCCAAAGATAAACTTGGAAACAAAAAGCGATAGAAAAATAAGCCAAAGGGTAAGAATAAAAGTGTAAACCGCACCTGCAATAAACTTTGATATTACAATCTTTGTTCGAGAAATTGGTTTAGTTGCCAACATTCTTACAGTTCCCATGGCTGCTTCCCCAGAAATCAAATCACCTGTCACTAAAGCAACTAATAATGGGATATGAACGATTAGCATTTGAAGAATTATGAAAGCAATTAAATTTCCATTTAAAATGGTTCCATTGAATGAAAGCGTCTGCTCAAAGGAAGATGTAACAAATGAAATAAAAGAAGAACCATCAGCTTTCATTGCAAATAAAATAATACAAATCAACAATGTTAATGCACCAATACCTATGTAACTTCTTGGTTTTGCAAGAATCTTAATAAATTCGTTGTAGATATTTTTAAGTAACATTTTAAGACTGAACTATTTTCATGAAAAAATCTTCTAATTTTCGTTTTGGCTCTAAAGCATAAACAAGAATGTTGTTTTCACCTAACATTTTATTAAGGTGGGGAACTTGTTGTTTTTCTATGCTCAGTGAAATTTCAACTTCGTTTATACGAGTGATTTCTACATTTGCAAAATGCTGTTGAATTAAAGGAATTGCTTTGTTTACATCAGATAATTCCAATCTTACTGTCAATTCTTGTGCGTTTAGTAATTCTTGTACATTTCCTTCTACCAATGATTTACCTTTTGTTATAATTACCATTCTATTTGCAATTAATTCGATTTCAGAAAGTTGATGCGAGGATAGTAAAATGGTTTTATTTTGCTCGTTTTTAAGACGTAAAATAAGATTTCGGATTTCAATAATTCCCTGCGGGTCTAAACCAGTTGTCGGCTCATCTAAAATGATTAATTCTGGTTTATGCAACAAGGTTTGAGCAATTCCTAAGCGCTGCTTCATTCCATGAGAAAAGCCCTTTGTTTTATCTTTACCTCTGCCGCCTAAACCTACAAATTCTAACATTTCATGAATTTCTTTCGTTGAAACTGTCGCCCCAGAAATCCGAGCAAAAATTTCTAAATTCTTTTGAGCAGATAAATAGTTATAGAAATCTGGTTTTTCAATAATACTTCCAATTTTTGAAAGTATTTCGTAGCGATGAGTAGCATAACTTTTACCAAACATTTGGATAGTTCCAGCATTCAATCTAATAAGTGAAAGTAAGCAGCGAATTGTTGTGCTTTTTCCTGCACCATTTGGACCGAGAAATCCAAAGACATCGCCTTTATTTACTGTAAAGGAGACATCGCGAACTGCTTCAAATGAACCGAAATTCTTAGCTAATTTCTCAACTTTTATTACCTCCTCTGACATAGCCCCAAAATTAATAATTCAATACCGATTAATTTGATTAAAATGTAAAAAGAATCTTAAGCGAAAATTTCATCGACCATTTTTATTCGGAAATTAAAAATTCCTTCTAATTGCTTTTTTACAAAAAGTGCATGAGCAAATTTCCCAAGAATTCCCAATGGTAATTCATAAGATACAATATCTGTCATTTCGATTCCTCCTTCAACTTCTTTGAAATGGTGTTCGTGATGCCATATTTTATAGGGGCCTTTTCGCTGTTCATCAACAAAAAATAAATTGTCTTTCACTGTTTTTATTTCCGTAATCCAAGTCATTGGAATTCCTAAAACTGGTTTCACAGAATATTCAATCATAAGTCCTTCATACATTTTTTCTGGCAGGTCGAATTTTATGTTAAAACCCATATATGGCGGAGTAATTCGTTTTAAATTTTGAGGGGAAGAAAAGAAATTCCAACAGGTTTTTAGGTCTGTTTTTACAAATTGTTTGCGTTTAAGTTGATACATAAAAATAAAACAGACAGTTAAGCTATTTTGTTCTCATAGAATAACATTTTCAAAATTAGACTTAATTCAAGCTACTAAATGTTTAATTTCGCTTAATAATAAATTTCTATGGACTTAAAATCTGAAATTAAAAAGCAATTTGAAGAGGCACAACTCATTCTTAGTCAATTTCAAAATACTGAAAATTTTGAAAAAATTGAGACTGCAATTGAGATGATGTGTACTGCTTTAAAAGCTGGAAATAAAATCATTAGCTGTGGAAATGGTGGATCAATGTGCGACGCCATGCATTTTGCTGAAGAATTAAGCGGGCGCTTTCGCAATAATCGTAGAGGTTTAGCAGCGGTTTCAATTTCCGACCCCTCACATATTTCTTGCGTTGCGAATGATTTTGGTTACGACTTTGTTTTTTCTCGTTACATCGAAGCATTAGGGCAATCTGGTGATGTTTTGCTAGGGATTTCAACATCCGGCTCTTCAAAAAATGTAATTCTAGCAGTAGAAGAAGCAAAAAAGAAAGGAATGAAAACTCTTGTACTTACAGGAAAAGATGGTGGGAAATTAGCAGGACTTGCAGATTTAGAAATTAGGGCCCCCTACTCTGAGTTTGCTGATAGAGCGCAAGAAATTCACATTAAAATCATCCATAATTTTATCCTTGGAATTGAATTAAATCTTGGACTTTAATTTTCCTCAAGCACCTCTTTTTTCGCCATTTCCTCCATTTCTTCTGGCGTAAATCGCTTGATTTTAATGTTCATATAAGCGTAAAAAACAGTCATTAAAGGACTAAGTAAATTAAAAAAGCAGTACATCCAATATGTTCCGGTAGCAACACCTAAAACACTTGCTTGAGCAGCGCCACAAGTATTCCATGGAAAAAGAACAGAAGTTACAGTTCCAGAATCTTCTAAGGTTCGACTTAGATTTTCTGGTTTTAAACCACGATCCCGAAACTCTTTTGCAAACATTCTTCCAGGAACGACAATTGCTAAATATTGGTCGGATGCAGTTGCATTAAAAAAGACACAAGTTCCAGCAGTAGTTGCAATTAAACTTCCCGTTGATTCTACTTTTCGCATCACAGTTTGCGTTATCTTTTTTAATAAACCACAAACTTCCATCGCGCCACCAAAACACATAGCACACAATACCAACCAAATTGTGTTCAGCATTCCAAACATTCCTCGAGTACTTAATAATTTACTGATACTTTCATTATTTGTTTGAATCTTAACTTCACCAGTCATTGCTTGCAAAACTGCTTTATATGCCGCTGTAGCATAATTACCAGTAGCTCCAGAAATTTCTTTTATCAATTGAGGTTGAGCAAAGCAAGCGACAACACCTCCTAATACTGCACCAACAAATAAAGCGGGCAAGGCATCTACTTTTAATGCTATTAAACCAAAAACTGCCAAAGGAACAAGAAATAAGATGGGAGAAATATAAAATTTAGAATCCATTGCTTTAAGTAAGTCATTCACTCCTTGTTCGTTGTTTCCAGGATTAATATAAAAACCGAGGATTCCGAAAATTATAAACGTGATAATCAAAGTTGGAATAGTCGTATACATCATGTAGCGAATATGGGTAAATAAATCACCTCCAGCCATTGCCGGTGCAAGATTTGTGGTGTCAGATAAAGGCGACATTTTATCTCCAAAATAAGCACCTGATATAATCGCTCCTGCACACATTCCAAGTGGAACTCCCATTACAGTTCCAATTGCCAATAAAGCAACTCCAACAGTAGCAACAGTGCTCCAAGAACTTCCTGTAGCCAATGAAACAATACAGCAGATAATGCAGGCAGCCAAAAGAAAATAACTTGGGTGCATCAATTGAAGTCCATAATAAATCATAGTTGGAACGACGCCAGATATCATCCAAGTGCCGCTTAAAGCCCCAATGATTAATAGAATGAGGATTGCTGACATGGCTGAATTGATGCTTTTTACCATTCCTTTTTGAATCTGTTCCCATGTGTAACCGAGTTTAAAACCAATTAATGCGGCAATAACTGCTCCTACTATTAATGCAATTTGATTTGGACCATAAGTTGCTGAATCTTTATATATTATTACATTCAAGGACAATAAAGCAATTAAAATAATTATCGGAATAAGCGCTTCAATTAGATTTGGAGTTCGATTGTTTTTTTGCATTCTTTTTATGTTTTTTACCAAAAATAAGGATAAAATGTGGATTCATTATTTTAGTTATTTAAAATGAATTTCTTTTGTTAATTCTGAACAGCATTCTCTTTCACTTGTTAAATTTGTACGGTGAAGCAAGAAATACAAATTAAGGGAGCAAGAGTTCATAACCTGAAGAATCTTTCAGTAAATATACCTCACGGAAAAATTACTGTGATAACAGGAGTTTCAGGCTCTGGTAAATCTAGTTTGGCATTCAATACTATTTATGCGGAAGGACAACGCCGTTTTATTGAAAGCATGTCTTCTTATGCACGACAATTTTTAGGGAAATTAAATAAGCCTGAAGTTGACTTCATCAAAGGACTTTCACCTTCTATTGCGATTCAACAAAAAGTGATTACTAGTAATCCTCGCTCGACCGTTGGTACAACAACAGAAATATACGATTACCTAAAATTGCTTTACGCAAGAATTGGAAAAACAATTTCCCCAATTTCAGGAAATACTGTTAAAAAACACAGTGTTACAGATTGTATGGAATATTTACATTCGCTAAAGAAAGAAACTAAAATTGCAATTGTCTGCCCCTTAAATATTACTTTAAATAATAGTTTAGATAAAATAATTCAATTTATTTATAAACAAGGATTTACAAGGATTTACTATTCTAATTCTTTTCACTTAATTGAAGATAATTTAGAGCGCAAGATACCAGCAGACACCCTCTTGGTTATTGACCGGATTCAAGCTGATTTCTCAGATGATGGAGCTATTTCGCGTGCTACGGATTCTATTTCTATTGCTTTTGCTGAAGGAAACGGAAGTTGTGGGATTTTAGATCCCGAAACGAATAAAATCAAATGGTTTAACAATCGTTTTGAATTAGACGGACAAGTTTTTCAGGAGCCAAGTTCGCATTTTTTTGCTTTTAATAATCCTGTTGGAGCCTGCAAAACCTGTGAAGGATACGGGCAAATTCTAGGAATAGATGAGGAACTGGTTTTTCCAAATCGAAAGCTTAGTGTTTTTGAGGGTGCAATTGCTCCTTGGAGAGGCGAAACAATGGGGGAATACCTTAACGAACTAATTTTAAACGCTAAGAAATTTGATTTCCCAATCCATAGACCAATCGATGATTTGACTGAAGAACAAGTTGAGATATTATGGAAAGGAAATCAATATTTTACTGGTCTACAGCGTTTTTTTAAATTTCTAGAAAGTCAAACGTATAAAATTCAATACCGTGTTTTACTTTCGCGGTATCGCGGAAAAACAAGTTGTCACGAATGCCATGGAACACGCTTGAGAGGCGATGCTGCATTTGTCAAAATTAATGGTATGTCGATTCAAGAATGTGTTTTACTTCCATTAGATGACTGTTTTAATTTTTTCAATTCTTTGCAATTAGACAAGTACGAAACGCAACTTGCAAATCGAATTTTACCTGAAATTCAGTCACGACTAAGATTTTTATTAGATGTTGGACTGGGTTATTTAACACTCAATCGTGCTGCAAATTCACTTTCAGGAGGTGAATCACAACGTATAAATTTAGCAACTTCATTAGGAAGTAGTTTGGTTGGTTCGATTTATGTTTTAGATGAGCCATCAATTGGCTTACATCCGAAAGATACAGCTCGTCTGATTATCGTGCTCCAAGAGTTAAAATTATTGGGAAATACCTTAATAATTGTAGAGCACGAGGAGGAAGTAATGAAAGCCGCTGATCAAATTATTGACATTGGCCCGAAAGCTGGAGTTTTTGGTGGAGAAGTCGTTTTTCAGGGCTCCTTTTCTCAACTTAAAGGTGCAAAAGAAAGTTTAACTGCAGAATATTTAATGGGACTTCGAGAAATCCCCATTCCAAAAAAGCGAAGGGTCACAAAAAATAAACTTCTAATTCAAGGAGCTCGCCAATTTAATTTAAAGAACTTCGATTTAAAGATTCCATTGAATAGTTTGGTGTGTTTTACGGGTGTTTCTGGTTCCGGAAAGTCTACTCTAGTCCGTTCTATTCTCTATCCTGCTCTTAGAAAAGAATTGGGTTTGAGCAGTGAATTAATTGGAAAATTTAATGGTCTTTCTGGAGATTTAAAAGCGTTAAGTCTCGTAGAATTTATAGATCAAAACCCTCTTGGTAAATCATCGAGAAGTAATCCAATTACGTATGTGAAAGCATTTGATGATATCCGGGAACTTTATTCGCGCCAAGCTCTTGCTAAAATGCGTGGTTACAAACCTGGGTTTTTTAGTTTTAATGTTGAAGGTGGGCGCTGTGAAATGTGTGAAGGAGAAGGAACAATTACTGTTGCGATGCAATTTATGGCAGATGTTCATTTAACCTGTGAAACGTGCAAGGGGAAACGCTATAAGTCTGAAACATTAGAAATTGAATATCGTGGAAAGTCAATTTATGAACTTTTGGAAACAAATTTAGCTGATGCTTTAGCATTTTTTAAAGCTGGAACAGATCGCTTGGACCAAAAGATTGTTGATAAAATCCAACCATTAGTTGATGTTGGTTTGTCTTACTTAAAAGTTGGTCAATCTTCAAGTACAATGAGTGGCGGTGAAGCGCAAAGGGTTAAATTAGCATCTTTTCTATCGAAAGGAAACAATGCTCCCTCTACCCTATTTATTTTTGATGAACCAACTACCGGCTTGCATTTTTATGACATCGAAAAATTAGTTATCGCTTTTAATGCTTTAATAGACAAAGGACATTCAATTCTTGTTATAGAGCACAACATGGAGGTTATAAAATGTGCAGATTATATTGTCGACTTAGGTCCAGTTGGTGGAGATAAAGGCGGCTATATTTTATTTGAAGGTTCACCTGAAGAGTTAGCAGTTTTAGAAGGAAATTCAACAGGAATATACCTTCGAGAGAAATTAGGACTTAAGAAGCTCTAACTTATCCTGAATTCCTGAACAAATTTCGTTGATTGATTTATCGCCATTAATTTTGATACTTGCTTGCTCGTAAAACGGACGTCTTTCAGCTAATTTGACCGATATATACTTCTTTAATTCAGTTTCATTCAAATTCTCAATCAATGGTCGAGAATCATCATTTAAAAGACGATTAAATAAAACTTCTTCGGGTGTATCAATAAAAACAAGAATCCCATTTTCTAGCATGAGTCTTGTATTTTCTTCAAAACAAGGCAAACCTCCACCTGTTGCAATCACTGATTTCTGCCGTGAATCAATAACTTCTTTTAGGACTTCTCTTTCTAAAAGTCTAAAAGAAATTTCTCCACTTTCAAGTATGAAATCTTTCAGGTTCTGTTGGGTTTTTTCTTCAATCAGTAAATCAGTATCTAAAAAAGGGTGGTTTTGCAATTCGGAAAGTTGTTTTCCAATGGTAGATTTACCACTCCCCATGAATCCAATTAGAAATAAATGCTTCTTCATCTTATGAGTATTCTTAGCAATCAATGACTTGAGATACGATTAGAAATAAATTCAAATTTAGGTATTAATACTTTGCACTACTAAAATTATATGAGTATATTTGCACCCTTAAAATTAACGATTCCGTAGCTCAGCTGGTAGAGCAATACACTTTTAATGTATGGGCCCTGGGTTCGAATCCCAGCGGGATCACAAAAGAAACCCATTTCCAAAAGGAAATGGGTTTTTTATTTTTAATGACGTTCAAAATACATTTTGATAAGTTAGAAAGAAATAAAAAACCAAAAAACTGCTAAGCAGTTTGGGTTTTATGCTTGGATTGAACCCAAAAAAATGGGTTCATGGAATAAGCTCAGCAGACTTAAAAAAAAACTAAGACTTTCAAGTCAATTCAAAAATAAGTAATGTATCCAAAATGAATTTTCCCATTTCTAAATTCGAGTGGATTATTTAATTGTTTTCCTAGAGCATAAGAAATTGAAAAAATTCCAATTCTTGAGCCAAAAGAAATACCTGCACCTACCCCAAATGGACTGTCCATCTTGTAGGCAAGAGTATTGTCCTCATAAATTCCTTGATCATAAAAAATAAAAGCATTTGAGTTTTTATCTAGTAAAAATCTGAATTCAATACTTGAAATCAACTTTGTACTTGCAAATAATTCTTCCTCATTAAAACCACGAAGGGAGTTTAAGCCACCAAATCTATAGCGCTCATTTTGAAATATAGTAGAACTAGTATAACTTTCGAAATTTACACCAACTTTAATGATGTTTCTCTTTGTAATTGGAATATAGCTTACATACTGAAAAATACTTTTGTAAACATAAGATTTTTCAAGTGCAGTATTTTCTTTCTTTATAGTTCTATTGCCTATTGATGTTTCAACATATAGTGTGAAACCTTTACTTGGATTAGGTAAATAATTTATACGTTTATATTGAAGCGATATTCCGTATGAATTTAGTTTAATAGGAGCTAAATAAGAAAATAAAGATGAAGAGTTTGGGGTCTTACTTAAGATTTCAGAGGAATTAATTTGATAAAAACCTTTCAGTTGAACGTTATTCTTGAAGGAATACTGAATACCTATAAAAGATTTTAAATCTAGAAATGTAGAATCACGCTTATAAAGATTGAATTTTAAATCTATTCCAAATGGTGATTTAAATAAAAAAGGATAATTTAAATTAAGCTGTAGTGCTTGCGTTAGTGGCTCGATGCTTCGCCAATTAAGATCGATTAACTCTGCTTTTTTAAAAACATTCTGCAATTTAATTTGAATATCTCCAGTAAGCCCAATTCTTTGTGATTGTGGGTTTGGCTGAAGTCCTACAGCACCATTCACAGAACTCATTTTTTGATTTTCTAAATAAACATATAATTCTACTCCATTTTCAGTGAAAAGAAGTTCTGATTTTTTTAGAACGTTTATAAAATTTGTT
This sequence comes from Crocinitomicaceae bacterium, assembly GCA_044354455.1. Classification (GTDB taxonomy): domain Bacteria; phylum Bacteroidota; class Bacteroidia; order Flavobacteriales_D; family Crocinitomicaceae; genus UBA952. The sequence continues at coordinate 15,057 of JBILAB010000006.1, forward strand.
TGCTGTAAAATTCGATCTATACTTGATAGTTTTTCTTCGCTATAAATATCATTAATTTTAATCCCAATAAGATTTTGAACAGTGCTCTTAGAAATGCTGGAGTCACCTTTTACAATAATATCCGAAAACCTATAAAATTTTCCGCTTGAAACATTCATCTGAATTTCAATTTGCTGCTCAATTATTTCCTGCTCAGTAAAAAATACCTGTGCAAATGGATATCCATTATTAGCGAATGCTTTAAGCGTCTTGTCAATAAAGAGTTTAAAAAAAGATGGACTAGTTTTTAGAGAGTTTTTAGATATGTTTTCAATTCCAAAAGACCTTAGTTGAGATTTTATTGAATCATTTATTACAATTGCAACCTTTGGAAAATGAGAACCAATTTCAACAAGCACCTCAATTTCAGTGGAAGATATAGAAAGTGGTTTAAAAGAAGCTAAAAAATAACCTTTTTCGAACCACTGATTTTTATTGTTTTCTAAAATACTATTTAACTCTTCAATCTTTTTAATTTCAAATGACTTAAAATCTTTATTCTTTTGAATAGTTATATTATCTAAAAGCTTATAATTTACTTGAATTATTTGTCCAAAAAAGAAAAAAGAGAAATTAAAGAAGAATAAAAAGATCAGAGAGGATTTCATTTTAAACTTTTACTTGTTGATATATATATTATTGATTAACACCCGTATTTCAATTTAATTGTAACTTTAGAAAGTTTTAATCGTTAGGAAAAAGTACATATTTTTAAAAAAAATCAAATGAAAAATAATTTCTCCATCATACTAATTTTTTCAATTATCTCTTTTCTGTTTTATTCATGTGGTTCTGGGAAATCTGCAAGTTGTGATGCTTATGGTCAAGCTCAACAAATAGAAAATAGCGACTTAGCAACCAAGTAAGATTACCATTTGAATTTTTCAATATACAAAGCCATTTTGTTTTGTATACTTCGTGCTTCTTTTTTTGCTGCTTCTCCAAAATCAATACCATTGCTAGCATAAATTATTCCACGTGAAGAATTAACGAGTAAACCACACTCATTATTTGAACCATATTTAACTACATCATCCAAACTTCCACCCTGAGCGCCAACTCCAGGGACCAAGAAAAAGTGATTGGGAGCTAATTTTCTTACCTTCTCAATTTCCCCTGCTCTTGTAGCACCAACAACAAACATTAAAGATTCATCTGTCCCCCAATTAATTGATTTATCAATAACACTTTCATATAGTTTTCGGCCATCTTTCATTTCTTGAAATTGAAAATCTGAGATGCCATCATTGGATGTTAGAGCTAATAACACAAGCCATTTTCCAGGATTCTCAAGGAATGGCAAAACACTATCCGAACCCATATATGGAGCAACAGTTACAGCATCACATGAATATGTTTCAAAAAAAGTTTTAGCATAATACCGAGATGTATTTCCAATATCGCCACGCTTTGCATCAGCAATAATAAAACAATCTTTTGGGATATAATTAACCGTCTTTTCAAAGGAATCCCAACCCTTTGAACCATAACACTCGTAAAATGCAAGGTTCGGCTTGTATGCAACACAAAGGTCATTTGTTGCATCAATAATAACTTTATTAAATTCAAAAATTGGATCTTCAGAATCTAATAAATGTTGAGGGATTTTAGATAAATCAGGATCTAAACCAATACACAGAAAGGATTTTTTTGTCCTAATTTGTTGAATAAGTTCTGTTTTTGTCATGTTATCCTTTTAATTTCTCTGCATTTTCAGCCATCTTCAAGGCGTCTATCATTTCTTGTAAATCACCATTCATAAATGAACTTAGATTATACATAGTTTTATTAATTCGATGATCTGTAATTCTTCCTTGAGGATAATTGTAAGTGCGTATTTTAGCAGAACGATCGCCCGTTGAAACTAGTGTTTTTCTATGTGCGGCTCGTTCGTTGTGAACACGATCAAGCTCTGCTTGATACAAGCGTGAACGAAGAACTGAAATTGCTTGCGCCAAATTTTTATGTTGTGAACGACCATCCTGACATTCAACAACAACTCCTGTTGGAATATGAGTCAGACGAATTGCAGATTCTGTTTTATTGATATGCTGACCTCCGGCTCCTGAAGCACGAAAGGTGTCTTTTCGAACATCGTTCATATCGAGGTTAAAATCTACTTCCTCTGCTTCCGGTAAGACAGCCACTGTTATAGCAGAAGTATGAACGCGACCCTGCGATTCTGTTTCAGGAACTCTTTGAACTCGGTGAACTCCAGATTCAAACTTCAACATCCCGTAAATTCCATCACCAGCTATACTCATTGATATCTCTTTATATCCTTTGACTGAACCTTCAGATGAATTTATTATTTCGTAGTTCCACCCTATTTCTTTAAAAAACATTGTATACATTCTAAAAATATCTTCCACAAAAATACAAGCTTCATCTCCACCTGTTCCTGAACGGAGTTCAATAATTGCATTTTTATCATCTTCTGGATCTTTTGGAATGAGTAATAATTTGATCTCATCTTCCATAAGAGGACGATTCTGTTCCAATACATCAATTTCCTCTTTTGCCATCTCCCGCATTTCAGAATCCGTCTCAGTTATAAGTAATTCTCTAGAGCTTTTGATATTTTCAATAAGATTTCGGTATTCTTTATAACGATCATCTAAAATTTCAAGGTCTCTATATTCCTTATTTAACTTTACATATCGATCCATATTTGAAATAATTTCAGGATCAGTGATCATTGTTCCAACCTCTACAAAGCGAAAATGAATGGCTTCTAATTTTGATAATAAATCGGACATTACTTTTACTAGTTATTTTGAATGCTAAAATACTCAGTATATCTGAATAGCAGACTAAAAATTAGGATTTAAGAACAAAATAAGAGAGCTTTAGTCGATGGAGCCGGTAACTCTTTTCATGAAATTATTCAATGCATCTCGTTGAGAAGCACCACTTTTAATTTCATTGTAAACTTCAAGTGCTCCTGAATAATTTGAAAGCAATTCACCAATTACGTCTAACTCCTCGTCTTTAAGTCCTGGAGCTTCGATTAAATTTTCAAGCGTCTCAATTGTTTCAATGACGAAATCTTCGTCGTTTTCTTGAATATAACTTACGATGTGTTTAATGAGTGGTAAGCGCATCTAAAACTGCTTGAATTGTTTCTATTTTATTTCCTTGAGCTTCATTTACTAATTTTTCATTTTTGAAAGCTGCAAAAGTTGGAAGGTTACTTACATTAGCAAATTTTCTAGAATTCGGAAGTTTTTCTGCATCAATATAATAAAATGCTATTGAAGGATTTTCTTCAGCCATTCTTTTAAATTTTGGCTTCGTTATTTTACAATTGCCACACCAAGTTGCTCCGTATTGAACCATTACGAGAGAGTTTTGAACTAAAAGTTCACCAAGATTATCTTCAGAAAGATCGAGAAACATAATTAGTTTTTACTTAAATATTCAGCAACACCCGAACGAGTTGCATCCATAGCATCTTTTCCTTCATCCCAATTAGCTGGACAAACTTCTCCATGCGTTTGAACATGTGTAAAAGCGTCAATTAATCGGATGTATTCTTGAACATTTCTACCAATTGGGAAATGGTTCACTGATTCATGAAATACCTGACCTTTTTCGTCAATTAAATAAGTGGCACGGTAAGTGACATTATCGCCCCCCATATCTTCTTCTTCTTCATCGTACATATCATAATCCAAAATACCTAACTCATATGCTAAAACACGTGTAGAATCAGCAATTAATGGGAACTTAACACCTTCAATTCCACCATTTTCTTTTGCTGTATTTAACCAAGCGAAATGAACTTCTGCTGTATCACAAGAAGCACCAATTAAGATTGTATTGCGTTTTTCCAATTCAGCAGAAATCTCTTGAAATGCATGAATTTCAGTTGGACATACAAAGGTAAAATCTTTTGGATACCAAAATAGAAGTACTTTTTTGTTATTGTCTGCTGCTTGATCTAATACATTTAATTGAAATGCATCTCCCATTTCGTCAATTGCTTTAACCGTGATATTTGGAAATTGTTTTCCTACTAAAGTTGCCATGTTTTTTATTTTTTTTTATTATTATAATTATTCGTTTTTCATACTAGATTAACAATTCTAAATCAATTTATGTTCATAAATGTACTATAAAATTTCAGAAAATCTGTGCTATTTTGATGCTATTGCAACAAAATCATCGTAGGAAACTTCTTTCGTCTTTAAATTTACAGTTGACTTAAAGTAATCCGTTAATTTTTTCTCTGCCAATTGATCGTAAATGGTATTTGCTTGTTCTTTATTTGTTAGCAATCGTTTTGCGGTTTCAACTAATTCAGCATCATCAGGTGCAGGCATTCCATATTGTGCATAATTTCCAATTAGAAGACCTTTGGTGTGATTTAATGCATCCTCTTGCGAAACTTGAATATTATTTTCTTTAAAAATACGCGTTTGAATTAATTGCCATTTTAAAGATTTTAAGTATGCTTCAAATTCAGTATCTATTTCTTCATCTGTAACCGGTTTTTCAGAAGAAAGTTTTATCCAACGTCTCAAAAAATCTTTTGGGAAATTCATATTCGTCTCCTTAAGTAAATAATTATAGACATCTCTTGTTAAAATTCTTTCTGAATCGCCTGCAAACATCTTTTCCAAATCTGAAGACACACGATTTCTTAATTCTTCTTCAGAACTAACTTCTCCATTTGCAAATAACTTGTTAAATAACTCAGTATCTAATTCAGCCATCTCCATTTTCTTTATCTCGGTAACTGTGAATTTAAAACGGTCCGTTAAACCAACTAACTCACTTTCTGAAATGCCGAGTAGACTTGCTTTATCTTTATCTCCTTTAGAAACCTTTGAAGGATCTATTTCTAGACAATCATTCACTTCCTTCCCTATAAAAAGTTGGCATATTTTTTTATCATCTAAGAATTCTAATGAAATAGTGCTCGAATGACTGATTCCATTTTCTTTTACTACACCACTTTCATTTAATTCCTCAAATTTTCCAATTACCATATCTTTTTCACCAACTACAGAAACTGAAATAAGTTTTCCGTAACGTCTGCGAAGATCTTCAACTTGCTTATCAATTAAGGCTTTATCGATTTTCACAACTGGATAATCGAAATTTGTCCTAGAACTTATTGGTAGATCAAAAAAGGGAGAAAGACCAATTTCAAAAGCAAACTCAAAATCGCTAGGATTTTCAAAATCACCAACAATAGTATAATCCGCTTTTGGAATTGGATTTCCGAGAACTTCTAATTTATTTTCTGATATGAAATTATACAAAGCTTCACTGCAAATTTTATTTAATTCTTCAGCTAAAACAGATTTTCCATATTGTTTTTGAACAAATGAAAAAGGCACATTTCCAGGACGAAAACCAGGTATTTTTGCAGTTTTTCTGTACTTTTCTAATGCCGTTTTTACTTTATTTTGGTAATCATCAGGATTTATTTTTACTGTTAAAACAGAATTCAAAGCATCACTATTTTCACGAAAAACATTCATTTTTATTACTTTTTTTTTATTTACGCTAAAAAAAAAGGCCTCGTTCTAAAAACGAGACCTAATAGTGCGGATGGAGGGACTCGAACCCGCACACCTCTCGGAACCAGATCCTAAGTCTGGCGTGTCTACCAATTTCACCACACCCGCAATTTTTATTTTTAAGTCTACTTTCGTTAAAATCGACTGAGAATTAGATAATTTCTATTCTAATTCGGGATGCAAATATAATTTTTTTTTTTTTAAAATGCAAGACGCAATTAACATTTAACCACGGTTTTCAAGCATTGATGCTCTAATTTCTTTCATGAATTCTGAAGCATATACAAAACTCAAAACTTCAGGATTATCTGTCGTGATTATTGACTTTTTATCTCCTTGCCACCATTTTTTTGTATCGTGAAGAAAAATCACATTGTCGCCAATTTCTATAACACTGCTCATATCGTGTGTTATTACAATAGTTGTGATTTGATATTCGGTAGTGATATCCTTGATAAGTGCATCAATCAAAATTGAAGTTTTTGGATCAAGTCCAGAATTCGGCTCATCACAAAATAAATACTTAGGATTCATCGAAATTGCACGAGCAATTCCAATTCTCTTTTGCATACCACCACTGCATTCTGAAGGAAATAAATTATTGCGTCCTGATAAGTTTACCCGCTCCAGACAAAAATTAACACGCTGAAGCATTTCACCCTTTGTCATTTTTGTAAACATGCTCAAAGGAAACATGATGTTTTCCTCAACAGTCATTGAATCAAATAACGCTGCCCCCTGAAAAAGCATGCCAATTTCTTCTCTGAAAAGAGTTTTTTCTTCGCGATTCATCGCAATAAAATCTCTACCGTCAAATAAAACTTTGCCGCCATCTACTTCCATTAAACCAACCATGCATTTTGCTAAAACAGATTTTCCTTCACCAGATCCACCGATAATTAAATTTACTTTTCCAGGTTCGAAAACACCAGAAATATCTGTTAAAACCCGACGGTTATTAAACGATTTTGAAACATTGTTAATCTCAATCATTAAAGCAAAATCATTTGAGTTAGAATAAAATTAGCAATTAAAATTGCAACGCTGCTAATGACTACAGCTTGTGTTGATGCCTTTCCAACATTAATTGACCCACCTTTTACAAAATAGCCATAAAATGAAGCAATGGATGCTATTAAAAACCCAAAAACAATAGTTTTTGTTAAGGCATATACAATGTTAAAAATCTTAAAATCAGTCCTTACTCCCAAAAGATAAGTCTCCGTTGAACATAAATCAGATATGAGTAAAGATATCCAACCTCCAAAAAGACTTAAACCCATTGAAAATATAATTAATATTGGAAAAAACATAACTGCAGCTATGATTTTAGGTAAAACTAAATAGCTCAATGAATTAACCCCCATTATTTCTAAAGCATCAATTTGTTCTGTTACTCGCATGCTCCCCAATTCAGATGCAATATTTGAACCGACTTTACCAGCTAAAATTAAAGAAATTATAGTTGGTGAAAATTCAAGAATAGTGCTTGATTGTGTAATATATCCAATTGTATATGCTGGTAATAATGGGCTTGTCATATTTGAAGCTGTTTGTAATGCGATAACTCCACCCATAAAAGCAGACATTAATATAACAATGGGCAATGAACTAAGACCAATAGAAACTAGCTCATGGAAACAGCGAGAAAAAAAAACACTCCATTTTTTAGGACGGCGAAAAACAACCGATAGCATCAGAAAGTATTTTCCAATATTTGATATTATTTTCACGATGTAAAATTAATGAAAAGAATTTGAAAGCGTTTCTTTTATAAATTTACAAAATAAATTATGGATAAACTAAGTAATTTTTCAGATACTCTATCTCGTTTTACACCAAAGGAATTTATCCCTTACCTTTCTAAGTTAATCCTTGAAGCACGTGTAAAGTTTAAGATTGTACCAGGAAGAAAAACAAAATTAGGGGATTTTCGTTACAGTGAACTTTCTAACAAACCAACAATAACGGTAAATGGCGACCTAAATCCATATTCATTTCTTATTACCTCGTTGCATGAAATCGCACATTTAAATACTTTTCGAAAGTATGGAAATTCTGTTCAAGCTCATGGATTGGAATGGAAGAATGCCTTTCGAGAGTTGTTAGAGCCAATCCTTATTAGTAAATCTTTACCAGATGATATAGAAAAAGCACTTTGGAAAAGTTTTGTCAACACAAAAGCTTCCTCTTGTTCTGATTTAGCTTTGAGTCGCGTATTAAAAAAGTATGATTTAGAAAATGACACAATTCACCTTGAAAGCCTGGCAAAAAACACTATTTTTGCACTGAATAAGAAGGAATTTAGGAAAGGAGATTTAAGACGCAGTCGCTATGTTTGCATCGAAATATCCTCAGGGAAACAATTTCTTGTTCACGCTTTAGCAAATGTTCGCTTAATTTTAGAATAGCATGAATAATAATTACGGTCTAATAATGGCAGGTGGAATTGGGAGTCGCTTTTGGCCACTATCAACTTCAAAAAATCCTAAGCAATTTTTAGATGTTCTAGGAATTGGTAAATCACTTTTACGTCTGACATTTGAGAGAATGCTCACTACTGTTCCAAAAGACCAAATTTATATTTTAACAAATACAGCCTATTTATCTTTGGTATTGGAGCAATTACCAGAAATAAGTGAAAAACAAGTGTTATGCGAACCACTTAGGAAAAATACCGCTCCCTGTATTGCATTTGCTGCTGCTAAAATTTTAAAAATCAATCCTCAAGCAACTTTAATTGTAACACCATCTGACCATTTAATTCTCAACCAGACTCGCTTTAATGAAATTATTCAAACTGCAATAAAAGTTGCTAATGAAAGTAATCAACTTGTAACCCTTGGAATTTCCCCTACTCGACCAGATACTGGATATGGTTACATTGAATTCGCAAAAGATAAATCAATTCAGAAAGGCGAAACGACACATGTTATTCAATTTTGCGAAAAACCTGATTTAGAAACAGCAGAGAAATTCTTAGCTGCAGGAAATTTTTACTGGAATGCTGGAATTTTTGTATGGAGGGCAGATGTTATTTTGAAATCCTTAAGTGATTTCCAACCAAAGCTTCATGCTTTATTCACCTCAAATCTTTCAGTTTACGATAGCGCAAAAGAAAATGAATTTATTCTTCAAGCTTTTAGTGAATGTGATGATATTTCTATTGATTTTGCTGTAATGGAACATGCGAAAAATGTTTCTGTGGTATTGTCCGACTTTGATTGGAGCGATCTTGGAACTTGGGGAAGTCTTAACGAACACCTAAAAAAAGATGAAAATAATAATGCCATTATTGGTGAGAATATATTTCTAATTGATTCTGAAAATTGCCTTATTAATATGCCTGATAATAAATTAGTCTTAATAGATGGTTTGAAGGATTACATTGTAGTAGAATCCGATAATATGCTAATGATTTTAAAAAACTCCAACGAGCAAGATTTAAAAAAATACCTTAAGCAATTGGAAGAAGCTAAATCTCAATTCTTTAAAAATTAATGGTAAAAATTAGAGACATAGAATTGGGTGATTTTCCACTATTACTTGCTCCAATGGAAGATGTTAGTGATCCACCATTTAGAGCTCTATGCAAAAAACATGGTGCTGATTTGATGTACACAGAATTCATTTCTTCTGATGGCTTAATTCGCGATGCAGCAAAAAGTGTTCAAAAGCTTGATATTTTTGACTACGAACGACCAATCGGCATACAAATATTTGGAGCAGATATTGAAAGCATGAAACAAGCTGCTGAAATCATCGAAAAGGCACAACCTAACTTATTAGATATTAATTATGGTTGTCCGGTAAAAAAAGTTGCTTGCAAAGGAGCAGGAGCTGGAATCCTCCAAGATATTCCTAAAATGGTTTTTATGACCTCTGAAATTGTAAAAGCAACAAGTCTCCCTGTAACTGTAAAAACAAGACTTGGTTGGGATGATGATACAAAGTATGTTGTTGAGACAGCAGAGCGCTTACAAGACATTGGAATCGAAGCTATTTCAATTCATGGAAGAACAAGGAAACAAATGTATAAAGGAGAAGCTGACTGGGACTTAATTGGAAAAGTGAAAAGTAATCCAAGGATGAGAATTCCAGTATTTGGAAATGGAGATGTTGATACACCTGAAAAGGCTCTTGAATATAAAAATCGCTACGGAGTTGATGGAATTATGATTGGAAGAGCGAGTATTGGTTATCCATGGATTTTCAATGAAATAAAACATTTTATGAAAACAGGCGAAAAATTAACGCCACCAGACTTAAAAGACCGTGTAGAAGCAGCTCGAGAGCATTTAAGGATGAGTGTTTTATGGAAAGGAGAACATGTTGGAATTGCCGAAATGAAAAGGCATTACAGTAATTATTTTCGAGGAATTGCCCATTTTAAAGATTTTAAAACAAAATTAGTTTCTTCTTTTAACCTAAATGAAATAAATGAAACTTTAAATTATATCGAAGTTCACTCAGAAGAATTTAGTTTTGTGCTTTCTGAATAAATCAAATCAACTTATTTCTCCTAAAAATTCTTTTAACCGGAATTTGAAGACTTCCAACTAATTCATGTCGATTTAAAGAATCAATATTAAAACGATAAATCGTCCCTTTATTTGTCCATACAATACTGTTGTTTGAACTATTCATCAATCTAGGAGCTTGATTTCCTGAATAAAGCTGAATGTTGCCTTTTTCTTGGCGGATTGAAAGTAAAGGAGAATATAAAATACGAATTTTTCCAGATTCAGAGGTCATTATTCCTTTAGCAAATAAGCGATTTATGAATTTCCCCCCATTATCATTAGAAGAAAAGTATAGCGAATACCCTGGCACTAAAACATCACGGTATTTTTGAACCTCTGTCGTATTAAAATTCTCGTCAAGCTCTGTCTCAATATAATTCTCTCTAGTTTTTTGAGTACCTCCTTCAACAAAACATAAATCTCCTTCCCAAGCTTTTATAAAATCAATAAAAGGGAAACCAATTCGTTTACCTAAATTCATACCTAACAATAAAAAAGGATCATCTAAGTGCATTTTCAATTCAGAAATATCTAAATGTAATTCTACTGATTTACTAGCATTAGGAACAGATGAATATGCCATACCTTCATCCTTTTGTTTGATATAAAAAGGTTTTGTCTTTTTAAGAAAACATTTTAAATTAAAACTTAATGAATCACTATCATGAGCAAAAATTGCAGTTTTTATTCCTGCATCTTTTAATTTAGGCCAATTTGAGTATATAACAAGGTGTTCATTTTTAAAATTCGCATCTTTAAAAAATCGATTCCAAAGAGGAAGTGTTTTTTTGTATTTAGCTTTCAGAACATAATTCAATGTTTTTGAAAATGCAGTCCCTCTATAAATAAGTAAATAATTAAGTCCATAATGTAAAAAAATATTGTCTTTTTCACTTAAAAAAACTTTTTGGTTTTCAATAATAGTATCTTTTATGTTCACGGATTTTCGAATACGTTCAAGTCCTGCTGCTATTTTTACACTATCTCTCACATAGATCAAACAACCACCATCTCCAGATTCATTCCCAAAAATATAAATGGGTTTTTGTAAATTTAGTCCGTAAGCCTTTCCTTGACTCAACAAAAACTCCTTAGATGTAACATCTCTAAATGGTAGCTTATGATAATACATCATGCCACTTGTTTCACGGGCAAGTTCAAGAATATTTACTCTACCAATAAAATTCGCACTTGGCAAGCGGTCAATTAGTCGAGCTTCTATTTTTTTTTGAAAAAAAAATGGTTTTAAAAATAAAAAGCAAGCAAGAGCTACTGCAAGAAATATAATGAGAAATACTTTTCGAACCACAAGTACTTATTTTGAAACTACATAAATTGTATTAATCAAGTCCAATAGATGTTTTCCTGATTGTTCTATTCCTGAGAAAGAATAAGTAAGATTCAGCGATGTTTTTTCTTTAGTTGTCTTACTTGATCTTAATTCAAGGCTGCCAGACTTCCCTCTTAATGATTCAATCATTTCATTTTGTTTTGGACTCAATAAATCTTTTGGAAAACGATTTAATGTTGTTTTTACATCTAAATTAGCATACATAAAACCGCTTTTCTTAGCATTTTTAAATTTTACATTATTTATTGATTTTGATCCATATCCAAGTGCATGATTCAGCGCAAGATCTTGATCATTAGTAAAGATGAATAATCCATTTTTATTTAACATGTAAAGGGGTGCTGAATCAAAAATCGCATTTTCAAAGCACCAATAATTCCCCATATTTTTAACTTTAGATGTTAAACGAGCTAGGTGTTTTAGAACTTTTTCAGGAATATCATTACGTTCAATTGAAAATCCAACAGTGAAAATCGGCATATCTTCTTCTGCTTCTGCTTCTTTTTCCCCATATTCAAAAGTTTCTTCGTCATAGAAAAACTCTATTTTCTTTGTTTTAATCTTTTTAATACCATTAAAGGAGCCAAACATACTTCCTTTATAAGTTCCAAATAGCGCATCTTTATTTACAAACTCGTTTAGTAATTCAATTGTAAGGACATTCATGGCAATTTGTGCATTTTTTTCTTGTTCTAGAAGGGGCATTATTACTTCAAAAGCTTTTTCATAGGCTTTTCGAAGATTTATATTATATGTAAAATAAGCTGTACTTGATTCAGGAATATACTTTAATACTTGTTTATCAAACTGTGAACTATTCATTTCAGTATAAATAGACCCTAATTTTTCGCCATACAGAACTTCAATAGCAAATTCTACTGATTTATCTTTGAGAAGTAAATCTCCAAGAATAAGATTTCCTGAATACAATTCCTGAATATTTTTGTACAAGCTTGGAAGAACAGTTTGAAAATACCATAAGCCACTTGACTTATCGATATTACGCGCATTATCCATGTAAAAAATACCTTCAACAGGATGTGTTAACTGCGCTTCAAATCGAGGATCTAAAAGTATTAAGTTATCATTTTGCACAAATAATTGAATAAGTATTTTATCTAATTGTTCGCGCTGTAATACTAGTTGAACACTGTCGCGCAATTCGTTATAATTTTTTTCATTCGGGTCAAGAGTAGCATCTGGAAAAGAATTTTCAACCTGAGTATTTTCATCATAAATCTCCTCTTTTAAAACATCTTCATTTACTTCTTCATAGTAATCATAAGGATTTTCATTACCTCTTGCATACCAAATAGAATCCGTAACTTGATCTATTAATTCCATACTCGGTTCTACTCGAATCAAAAGAGCAGCACCATCCTTGACAATTAGGTTATTAAAAAAAGACTGGTATACTTGTGCACCATTTAAGTTGGGATAAGCGGTTACTTCAAAATCATCAAATACAGAAAACATTTGTTCTTTATTTTTAATTCCAAAGGTGAAGCCTGAAAGCTCACATTTATCGAGTTTACCGTAAAAAATATTAAATTTTTGATCAAAATCCAGACCTGCATCTTTTAACGTTTTTCCACTTGTGGAACCATCAAATAACTCTTGATGAATTTCTTCCATAAACTCATAGCTAATCAACTCATCAATTGAAATTTTTTGTAGTAAGTTTATATTATTTATACTGAAAACTGTAACAGCGTCTTTTGGAATTAAAGTTTCAGATTTCTGAGCAGATAAAAATGTAGAAATTGAAATAAATGAAAGGAAAATTATTTTTTTTAGCTGCATTTGTTCAGATATTATTTAACGAAATTACAAAATATCTTCATTGTCTAATTAGGAATTAAATAGATTGTATTTTCTAGCAAAGAATGTTTTTCTTTTAAGCTGTAGGTGTCTGTTCTTAACATCAATGCTTTTTTATCTTTTGAAAGCTTTGAAAGTGGATTTTCAAAGCGCTCTACTCCCCTATCAAAGCGAGTAATAGAAGTGTAAGTCCCTGTTTTTAAAAGGGATAAATCATTTTCAGTAATCCCTTTTAACTTATTTGTAGCAATAGAAGGAACAGAACGTTCTAAAACTTTTGAATCCCAGAAAAGCCAGGAAAAATCTGAGGCTAAAATAGACTTATCATTTAAAGTAATGGAAAAGGTTTTTCGAAGACCTTCTTGAAGTAAATCAATACTAGTAAAATGACATTCAAATTTAAAAATAAAATCAGTGTAATTTTCAGATATACTTATATTTGATATACCATTTTGTAGACTCAATGTTTTTTTAAACAAAGAAACTTTTGTTTTAATTTCTTCAACACTTGGAACTTTCTTTCCGTCTAAACTATCCAAAGCCAAGATTGAATTTACTTTCACTCGACTTGAACTTAAATTTACCGCATATTTTAAAGTTCCTGAGCCATCGTCGTGAATTGTTAGTTCGTCCATTATCTCAATACAAGATTGAAAAATAAGAAGACAAAATACAAATAGTAAAGAAACTAGTTTATTCACATCACAAATTTAGTCAAACAAGAGACAAAATGAATACAATGCATTAAAAAATAAAGAAATGATTTAATCAGAGAAAAGCGAGTCAACAAAAACCTTACGGTCAAATAATTGTAAATCCTCCATTTTTTCGCCTACACCAATATATTTTACAGGGATTTTCATTTGATCAGAAATTCCAATCACAACACCACCTTTTGCTGTTCCATCTAATTTTGTGATAGCCAGTGCATTAATTGCTGTAGTTTCAGAAAATTGTTTCGCTTGCTCAAAGGCATTTTGACCAGTAGAACCATCTAAAACTAATAAAATTTCATGCGGTGCATCAGGTATTATTTTTTCCATTACCCGCTTTATTTTACTCAATTCATTCATTAAATTGACTTTATTATGCAATCTTCCTGCAGTATCAATTATCACAACATCAGCATTTTGAGATTTTGCAGATTGCAATGCATCAAAAGCAACACTTGCAGGATCAGCACCCATTCCTTGTTGAACAATTGGAACGCCAACACGCTCAGCCCAAATTATTAATTGATCTACAGCTGCTGCTCGAAATGTATCTGCGGCACCCAAAACTACTTTTTTTCCTGCCTTCTTAAATTGATGTGCTAATTTCGCGATGGTCGTCGTTTTCCCAACTCCATTTACGCCAACAACCATAATTACATATGGATTTCCATCACTAGGAACGGTAATTTCTAGTTGACCATTTTGATTGGAGTTATTTTCCTCTAAAAGAGAGCTGATTTCATCTCGGAGTATGCCATTTAGTTCTTCTGTACCAACAACTTTATCTCTTGAAACTCGCTCTTCAATTCGCTTGATGATTTTTAATGTAGTTGCTACACCAACATCTGAAGAAATTAGAATATCCTCCAAGTTATCCAGAACTTCATCGTCCACTTTTGACTTACCAACAAGAGCGCGCGTTATCTTAGAAAAAAAAGATTGCTTGGTTTTTTCTAAACCAATATCTAAAGTTTCCTTTTTGGAACGTGAAAAAAAATCGAATAGACCCATAATGCGAAAAAAAAGCCTCCAAAAGGAAGCTTAAAGTTATATTAAAAATTAGTTCTTATCGAACCATTCTTTGACTTTATCATTGTGAACAATTTCTTCCTTGAAAGTATAAGAACCAGTTTTTTCTGATTTTATCATTTTTATCACTTTCGTATGTTCCTTACCGCCACCTTTTTGAAGCGTTGCTACAACTTTCTTTGCCATGTTCTTTTATTTAATTTCTTTGTGAAGCGTATATTTTTTTAGAACAGGATTAAATTTCTTAATCTCCATTCTATCAGGCGTATTCTTACGATTTTTTGTCGTAATATAACGAGAAGTTCCCGCCATGCCTGTTTCTTTGTGCTCTGTGCACTCTAAAATTACTTGAATTCTATTTCCTTTTGTTTTCTTAGCCATTTTTTGTTATTTATTCTGAGTTCTAAACAGAATTATTTTAAATACCCCTTAAGTCGCGCTTCCTTCAAACAAGCAGAAATTCCTTTCTTATTGATTGTGCGCAAAGCAGAAGTTGAAATTTTCAAGGTAATATAAGACTCATCCTCGGGAATGAAGAAACGTTTCGTAACCAAATTTGGAAAGAACCTACGCTTTGTTTTTCTATTTGAGTGAGAGACGTTATTCCCCACCATTACTGACTTTCCTGTTAATTGACAAACTCGTGACATGACTTATATATTACTTTAATACTGTAAAAAGCGATTGCAAAGGTAACAACTTATTTCATACACGCCAAATGTTACAAGGATTTTTCTTAATTATTTTTGAATTAAATTCTAAGGAGCTAATTCGCAAATACTTAATTTGAATTTCTAGGATGATACGACAAAATTGCATCGCGTAAAAACCGCTGATCTAAATGTGTATAAATTTCAGTAGTAGTAATGGATTCATGCCCTAGCATTTCTTGAATTGCACGTAAATTTGCACCTCCCTCGATCAAGTGAGTGGCGAAACTATGTCGAAATGTGTGAGGTGAAATATTTTTTTTTAAGCCAATTATATTTGCTAGATCTTTAATAATGGTAAAAATCATTACCCGCGTAAGTTTTGCTCCTCTCCTATTCAAAAAAACAATGTTTTCATCACCTTTTACAATTTCTTGATGGCGACGAACATGCTCCGAATAAAGTTTAATTTCTTTTTCAACACTTGGACTTACAGGAACCAAGCGCTCCTTATTTCCCTTTCCGATTACGCGAATAAAACCCTCTTCAAAATAGAGATCAGAAAAACGCAAAGATACCAACTCACTAACACGCAAGCCACAACTGTAAAGTGTTTCTAAAATCGCACGATTACGATGTCCTTGCTTCTTACTAACATCAACGGCTGCAATCAAGGCATCAATTTCTTCAATATGTAAAATTTCGGGGAGTTTCATGCCAACTTTTGGTTGCTCTAACAACTCGCTAGGATCTTCTCGAATAGTATTTTCAAGAAGTAAAAAAGAGTAAAATTGTTTGATTCCAGAAATTATGCGCGCTTGACTTCTTGCACTTAGACCAAGATCATAAAGTATTGTTATGAATTCTTGAAGATTCTTGTAGCTTATGGATTCTGCAGGAATGTTATTTTCTGAGGCAAAGTCAGCTAGTTTTTGCACATCGTTTTGATAAGCAAGAATTGAATTTTCAGCCAAGCCTTTTTCTATTTTCAAGTATGAAACAAAATCCTTAATATAGCGGTTCCAATTTGACATGTATGAAAATTCTAATTGTAAACGGCCCAAAATTAAATTTATTAGGGACGCGAGAACCACAAATATATGGGAATGTTTCCTTTGAAGATTATTTTGAAACGCTGAAAGATGAATTTAAAATGGATTTAAGTTATTTTCAATCAGATAATGAGC
>JBILAB010000007.1:0-31560 GCA_044354455.1 Crocinitomicaceae bacterium
AATCTGCTAGGTATTCATCATAACTCATCATTTTATCAATAATGCCATTTGGAGTAATTTCCACGATGCGATTTGCAACTGTATTTACTAATTCATGATCATGTGATGTAAAAAGCAAGGTTCCTTGAAAATCCCTCATGGCATTGTTTAATGCAGTTATCGATTCGAGATCCAAGTGATTTGTTGGTTCATCCATCAGCAATAAATTTGCTTTCGCCAACATCATTTTCGAAAGCATACAGCGCACTTTTTCTCCTCCAGATAATACAGATGATTGTTTCATTGCCTCTTCTCCTGTAAATAACATACGACCTAAAAAAGTTCGTAAATAAACATCTTCACGCTCTTCATCAGTTTGTGCATACTGGCGTAACCAATCTATTAATGAAATTTTCCCGGAAAAATACGTGTGATTATCGTTTGGAAGATAGGCAGTTGAAATCGTAGTTCCTACTATGACATCTCCCTTATCTGCTTTTGCATTCGCGCTCAAAACTTCAAAGAAAGCAGTTAAAGCAACTGAATTTTTTGATATAAAAGCAATTTTATCACCCTTATTAACTATTAGGTTGATATTACTAAATAGATTTTTTCCATCAGATTTTTTATTTAAGCTATCTAATGTTAGAACTTGGTTTCCAGCATCTCTTTCTTGATGAAAGGTAATGCCAGGATATTTTCTTGAAGAAGGTTTAATTTCTTCTAAATCTAAGTTGCTTAGCATTTTTCTACGACTTGTTGCTTGTTTTGATTTTGCAGCATTTGCAGAAAAACGGGAAATAAAATCCATTAATTCCTTCTTTTTCTCCTCTGATTTCTTGTTTTTGTCAGAGCGTTGTCTCAATGCTAATTGTGAAGATTGATACCAAAAACTATAATTTCCTGTAAACACATTTAATTTACTGAAATCAATATCGCATACATGCGTACAAACTGTATCTAAAAAATGTCGATCGTGTGAAACAACAATCACAGTATTTTTAAAATCTAATAAAAAGTCCTCTAGCCATGAAATAGTTTTTAGATCTAAGTCATTTGTTGGCTCATCTAAAATTAACACATCAGGATTTCCAAATATTGCTTGAGCTAATAATACACGAACCTTTAAATCATTTGACAATTCCTCCATCAAGAGGTAATGCTTTGATTCTTCGATTCCAAGATTACTCAATAGAGCAGCGGCATCTGTTTCGGCATTCCATCCTTCAAGATCTGCAAATTCCCCTTCTAATTCTGCAGTTTTCATTCCGTCTGCATCTGAAAAATCTGGCTTAGCATAAAGCGCATCTTTTTCAACCATTATTTCAAAGAGTCTTTTGTGACCCATGATTACAGTTTGAAGTACTTGGTTTTTATCAAATTCAAAATGATTTTGGTGAAGAACTGCCATTCTTTTTCCGGGTTCAAGTTCAACTCTTCCCGTTGTTGGATCTTGATCTCCTGTAAGTATTTTTAAAAAAGTTGACTTCCCAGCTCCGTTTGCGCCGATTATGCCGTAGCAATTCCCGTTTACAAATTTTACATTTACCTCATCAAAAAGCACGCGTTTTCCAAATTGAAGAGAAAGATTATTTACACTAAGCATTTACTATTTTTTTTGCAAAGATAAGGAAAAGAAATCACCTTTTAGAACAAGTATAAACAAAGGCTGGAGGGAAATTTAACGCTGTAAAATTTAATTTAACAACAGGGAATAATTGCTTTAAATTTTTATATGCATTTAATGAATATTGGAATTGAATAAAACTGCCATTCTCATTTAAGGATTCTTTAACAACCTCAAGTATTGAATTCCGAAGTTTTGCTGAAAAATTCGCCAATGGGAGAGAGGAGATTATAATATCAGCTTTTTCGAATCCAAGTTCTAGCATAATTTCTCCTATTTTGTCGGCAGATGCTTCTTTAATATGGACATTCGTATGACATATTTTTGCTTTCAGTTCTTGGTAAAATTCTGAATTTAACTCCAAAACGATTAATTGTGTTGTAACATCGAGTTTTTGAATAATTTTTTCGGTAAAGATCCCTGTTCCTGGTCCGAGCTCAATAATTAACTTTGTATTTTTAAACGGAATGTGATCTAGCATTTTTGCAGCCAGGTATTTTGAACTAGGCACCATGGAGCCAATCATCTTTTTATCCTTCCAAAATTCTTTTATGAATGCTTTTGACATATCTTTAATTTTGAATAGATGCCTTTCCGCCATTTATCACGCCTAAAATTTTTCCTTTGATTTTTTTTTCAAAAAAGGGATTGTAAGGATAATCTGAAACGAGGTTGTTTTCGTTTAATTCCCATTCAATTTCTGGATCAAAAATCGTTAAATCTGCTTTGTTCCCAATTTCTATTGCATGGTGTTTAATTCCTGAAATAACACGTGCTTTATCAGATAAACAAGATATAACATGTTCTAGATTTTTGGGCGAATGGTGATTCAATGCTCCAAAAACTGTTTGTAATTGAGATGCACCAAAATTTGCGTTATCAAATTCAAGTTCTTTGTCTTCTTGGTTCATTGGACGATGGTCTGAGACGATTGCATCAATTGTTCCATCTACAATTCCTTCCCACAATGCTTTTTGATCTTTAGCTGTTCGAAGAACTGGCAAAACTTTCATAATAGCGTCAAAGTTTAGAACTGCATCTTCACTAAAACATAAATTCATAACATTTACATCTGCCGTTACATTTAATCCTTTTTTCTTTGCTTTACGAATTAAATTTACGCTTTCTTCACAAGAAATACCTGTTAGATGCAAAGCTCCTTCTGTATATTCTAAAAGTCGAAGATTTCTTTCAATTTCTATGATCTCTCCTATTTTTGGATCTGCTTTCAAGCCAGTAGTGATTGATGCTAATCCCTCGTTTACCATTCCATGTCCTGAAATAGATGCATCTCGACTAAAGGCAATAATTTTTACCCCTAAATTTTTGGAGTAGAGAAGTGCTCGGTTCAATATTCCTGCATTTAATGCATGTAAATCATCTGAAAACAAGCGCACACCAACTTGAGCTAAATCATACATTTCAGATAACTCTTCGCCTTTCATTTTCTTTGAAATCGTAGCAATAGGATGAATTTCAACCGTGTGATTTTCAGCTTTTCGTAGTTGGTATTCAACCAATGCTTTTCCATCTACTACAGGATCTGTACTTGGCAAGGTGCAAACATGTGTATAACCTCCGGCTGCTGCAGTATCTAGTCCAATTTCTATCGTTTCTTTATGTTCATATCCTGGGTCACAGAAATCTGCTTTTAAATCTACCCAGCCACAAGAAACATACACGTTTTTGGACTCAATACAAATGGCATCTTTGTCAATAATGTTTTTCGCAATTTTATGAATGAGCCCATTTTCAATTAATAAATCTCTATTTTCATTGTTGAAACTTGAGTTTCTATCAAATATTTTTGCATTCTTAATCAATATTTTCATTAGACAGTTATTTCATAAACTTTAACAATGCAATTTCAGCTGTTATAAAAAGTAATCCTAAAACTAAGCAGAATTTCCAATATTCAAATGGTTTTCCTACTTCAATATCAGACAAACTTTGTCCATTTTCAATTTTTTTGTAAAAACAATTACTTATTCCTTTGTCTTTAAAAGCA
The DNA here is from genome assembly GCA_044354455.1 of Crocinitomicaceae bacterium. Lineage (GTDB taxonomy): Bacteria > Bacteroidota > Bacteroidia > Flavobacteriales_D > Crocinitomicaceae > UBA952. Next base: position 3,615 of record JBILAB010000007.1, read on the forward strand.
GCTTCAATTTCCTTTTCATTTTTGTAACTTACTGAAGATTCATTTCGGCTATAGTTCAAAGCTAACAAACCAATCTCTTCATCTGTCTGAATGCTATAATTTCCAGCCTTTAATTTTTCAATAGCTTCCATCCCAGAAATAGAAATAAAATTTTGATTTGCGACTTTTTGAATTACAGGAATAAATTCACTTTCATTTCCAATTAATTTAAGTGCTTGATCGTTTTGGATAGGATTTAATACTGCTATTTTATTTTCTTCTCCGATTAAAGCAAATAGCGGGTAATTCTTTGTAGATAATTCTCCAGCACGCAATAAAATTGTTGGGAACAAGGCATCTCCGATAAAATTTCCGAAATCAGGACTAAGAGAACTTAAAAATAAATAGGCGTTTTCTTTTGATTTAAGAAGTAAGGGCGAACCGTTTCTATAGGATATTAGTGGAAATGCAGTTTCTTGCTTTAGATTTTTACAAGAATAACTTTTTGTGATACTTGGTAAATTTAGATTGGCATTTTCTTTCTCAAAAACACCTTTAAAAAAAGGGTCTTTGAAGTTTATTTGATCTATTTTTAAACCGTTAGTATTAATGGGCCCCAGTTGCGGTAACTTTAATTCTTTTAAAAAATGGCTGTATTCTGATGAATTATTAGTATTTCCAGGAAAGATAAAAATACTCCCTCCCATTTTATTAAATTCAACAAGGTCTTCATCTAGTCCACTAGAAATAGAATTCAAACCATTTAAAATGACAAAATCACATTGATTTAGCTGATCCTTTGTAAATTCAACATCTTTTATGCTTTTTGTTTTAAAAAAAGGTTCAATATTAAATACTTTCGCAACATTTTCTGACGCTGCTTCACCATTAATAATTAAGGTATTAGAATAATCTGCTACTCGATAGGAGAAATAAAAATCATCGTCCCAATATAGTTGTTTATCATTTATACTGACTTTTCCATTTTTTTGCCCAATTTCTTGTTCTGTAATCTGGAAACTTATGATTGATTTTTTACCTGCTTCAATGTCTATGAAAGAAGTTCTTTTTGTTTTTCCAATTTCTAAATCAAGTTCTAGGTTTGTACTTTCTTGATTTGCATCATTTTTTATTTGGACAAACAATTCATTTGTTTCTCCTTTTTTATGAATTGGCGAACCGAACCAAACTGAATCAATATAAATGTTACTTGGGTCTTGGGGGAGTAATTGAATTGGGTAATAGAAATGTGATTTATCTGCCTCAATTTGATTCATTACAAAAGCACTTTCTTGAAAGTCCGAAAGGTAGATATATTGTCTATTTCCTAATTTTTGTTGTTCTAAATTTTCTTTATCAAGAAAAGAACGTTGCCAATTGATTACATCTTCTAAGTTACGATTGATTGGCGTTAATTCTATTTTATCTAAGTAATCCAATGCTTCAATTTTGGAAATTAGTCGTTGCTCAATTCCATCTAATTTATTAGTAGATAATAGAATACTAGTTTCTAAGGGAGTGTTTTTAAGCATTCTTCTAGCCATTTCTCGGGCTTCAGAAAGAAGTTCACCCTCTGTGCCTTTTGCACTCATTGAAAAAGAATTGTCGATGTATATTGAGAGTACATTTTTACCTGCAGAATGTTTTAGGTTTCCTTTTTCTATAATAGGCTGCGCAAAGGCAAGAATAATCGCTGTTAAAGCAAGTAAACGAGCAAAAAGAATCAGTAAATTCTTAAGTTTTTTTGTAGATTTATTTTCTTGCTCAATAAATTTAATAAATTTTAAAGAAGAAAAGAATAAAGTTTTATGCCTTCTAAAATGGAATAAATGGATTAAAATAGGAATTGCAAGTAGACTTAGAAGCCAAAGCAGTTTGGGATGAACTAATTCCATGAAGCAAAAGTAAGGAATTTAAACGGTTTTTTCAACACTTAATTTATGCTAGACCGCCATTTAAATTGAATAGCCAAATAATGGCTATTATTTGATATCTTGAGCTCGCTTTTTATACTCAGCTGATTTTACGTCATTTCCAAGTTTGTAATATGATTTCCAAAGGATTTCTAGAACAGCTTTTTCAGTGGGATTTATAAGAATATATTTTTCTAATACAACTAAAGCACGATTTAGTGTTTCTTCTGATTTCTGAACTAGTAAAGGAGCTTTAGGGTCGTTTAAATCCAATTGATCAGCACTAGTTTTTAAATCGTTCGCCCAATTAAAAAGATGAGCTCCAAGTTGGTATTGGGCTTCGGTATAATTTGGGTCGATTTCAATTGCTTTAATCAATGCCTCTTCCGCTTTTTCGTTTTCCTTTAAATCAATGTATGAAGTACCTAATACGTAATATAGTTGCTTGTTTTTTGGATCAATTGCTAATGCTTTATTTAGGAATTTTTCTGAATTTGTTAAATCTCCTTTTTGTAAATTAATATTAATGATAGAAATTAGAACATCAATGTTTAATGGTAAAGCCTTATGCGTTTCTTCAGCAATTTTTAATGCCTCAGAAAAATCTTTTTGCTGTAATAAACTGTCTACAACAATATTTAAACTTAAGCCTGCATTAATTGCTGCATCTTTAAAGTCAATCCCTAAAAATTCTTTAATTGCATATGCAACGCAGAACATTTGAGTTGCTTGGCTATATTTTTTGTCTGTATAAGATTTAAGACCTATTGAAAAAGCATTTTCAGAACGTGAATTGATAAAATACTCAGCATCTTCTTTCCATGTTTTTTTTGGATCCGCCATAACTTTTTTGAAAGATTCTTTTGAAATAGTTTCATATTCCTTTAATAATTTTTCATCTAGTTCACTCCCGGAAATAGCCTTAATACTAGCTAATTCAATTAAGGCAAAATAAACCTCAGCACGGTAAAAATGCATTTTTAGATCTTCTATTGTTTCAGGGTTTGTGGCAGCAAGATCAATGAAGACTTTTGCATCGTCAACTATTTTTTGTCCAGCATCTACTCCCAACATAGGGCTGTATTTTTTCATAAGCATCGCAGCATCAGTAACATTTTTCTTTTGGGAATATCCAGAAAATGGTGTGCTTGCTATCGTTAATCCAAAAATTAAAAAATATATAAACCTCATAAAATATTATTTATAGTAACTAACAAAATTAATATTATTTTTCATCATCTTCATCATCTTCATTATCATCATCTGAAGGTTCATCTTCATCTTCTATTTCTTCAACACCTTCAATTTCTTCTTCTTCAATCACATCATCAATTGGCCCTAAATCTTCAACAACTTCATTTAAAGCTTCGATAACTTCAATGTCTTCATCTTCGTCTTCGGTTCTAGGAACACGCGCAATTGCAGCAATTTCAGCTGTTCCTTTGAGATTAATCAAGCGAACACCTTGTGTGGCTCTTCCCATTGTGCGAAGTGTGTCAATGTGCATACGAATTGTCACACCTGATTTTGTAATGATCATTAAATCATCTTCATCTGAAACAACTTGTATAGAAAGTAATTTACCTGTTTTCTCTGTAATATTTAAGGTCTTTACACCTTTTCCACCACGGTTTGTAATTCTATAAACAGGTTCTTTATCTTCTGGATCATTCAAATAAGTACGTTTGCCATATCCTTTTTCGGAGACAACTAATATCGTTGAGAAAATATTTTCAACACAAATCATACCTATGACTTCATCATTTTCTGCTGTTAGCGTTACGCCTCTTACTCCTGCAGCATTTCTTCCCATTGGTCGAACCTTAGCTTCATTAAAGCGAATAGCACGCCCAGAACTTGTTGCTAAAACAATTTCATTCTCCCCATTTGTTAATCTCGCTTCTAAAAGCTCATCATTTTCACGAATTGTAATTGCATTAATTCCGTTTGAACGAGGTCTAGAATAAGCTGCTAATGATGTTTTCTTAATTACACCAAGCTTTGAACACATAATAATATAGTTATTCTTGATGTATTCTTGGTCCGTTAGATCTTGCACTTTCACATAAGCTTTAACTTTATCATCTTGAGGAATATTAATTAGGTTCTGAATTGCGCGACCTTTTGCTAGTTTATTTCCCTCAGGAATTTCGTAAACCCGCATCCAAAAGCAACGACCTTTTTCTGTGAAAATCAATAAATAATTATGATTTGTCGCAACAAATAAATGCTCTAAGAAATCTTTTTCGCGAGTCGCAGAACCTTTGGAACCCATTCCACCTCGATTTTGAACTTTGTATTCTGCTAGATTCGTACGTTTGATGTATCCAGCATGCGAAATTGTAATTACTACTTCCTCATCTGCAATAAGATCTTCCATCCGCATTTCTGAAGCTGAATATTCTATGCGAGAACGACGCTCATCGCCATATTTGGCCTTCATGTCTTTCAATTCATCTTTAATAATTTGCATGCGACGTTCCTCGTTTGCAAGAATATCTTTTAAGTCTGTTATTGTCGCCATTAATTCCTCAAACTCAGCGCGCAACTTATCTTGTTCAAGTCCAGTTAATTGACGTAAACGCATATCTACAATAGCGCGCGTTTGAATTTCAGATAAACCAAAACGCTCTGACAATCTTTCTCTTGCGCTATCAGGACTTGCGGATGATTTAATAATTTCGATTACTTCATCAATGTTGTCAGATGCGATGATTAAGCCTTCTAAAATATGTGCTCGTTCTTCAGCTTTTCTTAAGTCAAAGCGTGTTCTTCTTATTACAACTTCATGACGGAAAGCCACAAATTCACTAATCATATCTCGCAAGTTCAATAAACGAGGACGTCCATCAACCAAGCAAATATTGTTTACAGAAAAAGAAGTTTGAAGTGCCGTAAATTTATAAAGTTTATTCAGAACAACATTTGCAATGGCATCTCTTTTAATTTCAAACACAATGCGCATTCCATTTCGGTCAGATTCATCTCTTAAATCTGAAATTCCCTCAATTTTCTTATCGTTTACTAAATCAGCGATCTTTTTGATCATCTCTGACTTATTTACTTGGTAAGGAATTTCAGTAACAATTATTTGTTCTCTACCGTTATTGTCTTCTATTTCAGCTTTTCCGCGAATAACAACTCTTCCTCGTCCAGTAAGAAATGCATCACGAACTCCCTCGTAGCCATAAATAATTCCGCCTGTAGGAAAATCTGGTGCTTTTACATAATTTAAAAGTTCTTCAATTTCGATATCTTTGTTATCAACAAAAGCAATTATTCCATCAATCACTTCTGATAAATTATGTGGTGCCATATTTGTGGCCATTCCAACAGCAATTCCTGATGCCCCATTTATAAGAAGATTCGGAATCTTCGTAGGCATCACAGTTGGTTCTGATAAGCTATCATCAAAGTTTGGACGAAAATCTACGGTTTCTTTTTCGAGATCTTCAAGCATTTCTTCGGCAATTTTCCGCAATCTAGCTTCAGTATAACGCATTGCAGCTGGACTATCTCCGTCAATTGATCCAAAATTTCCTTGTCCGTCTACCAATGGATAACGAAGCGACCATGGTTGCGCCATACGAACCATCGTATCGTAAACTGAGCTGTCGCCATGCGGATGGTATTTACCTAAGACTTCACCAACAATTCTTGCAGATTTCTTATGTGGACGATTGGAATAAACCCCTAAATCTTGCATTCCGTACAATACTCTTCTGTGAACAGGTTTAAATCCATCACGAACATCTGGTAATGCTCTTGAAACGATAACAGACATCGAATAATCGATGTAAGCTGACTTCATTTCATCTTCAATGTTTATCTGAATTATTTTTTCACCATCTGCCATAACTTACTTTCTTTTTTTAATTGAAATATTCATAAAAATATGAAGTATCCAAAATTAGCAAATTATTGAAGTCAACTGAATTTTTTATTATGAATTTACTAACAAAATCAACTAGTAAATTGTGAATAAATAGCAAGTTTTAGAATTATTTTAAACTTATATTTGTATTTCTATAAATAAACTTTAAATGGACGCAAAATTTTCTCCTCGTGTTAAAGACATGATTAGTTTCAGTCGCGAAGAAGCTCTTCGTCTTTCTAATGAATTTGTTGGCGCTGAGCACCTGCTTCTTGGCCTTATTCGCTTAAATGAAGGTACTGCAATTCATCTTCTTCAAGAATTTAATACAGATTTGAAAAAACTGAAGACTGATTTAGATAAAATGCTTTCTAAATCTTCCGTTCCAAATTTATTAAATACCAATTTGCCTCTCCTGAAACAAACAGAAAATATTATCAAACAATCTTATTTGGAGGCAAAACAATTTAAATCAAGCGTTATAGGAACAGAACACATGCTTTTAACGATTTTACGTTATGAAGATAGCGCAGCATGTCAACTATTAAATAAATATGGCATTATGTACGAAAACACAAGAGTCGAATACGAAGCTTTAAATGGAATTAATGAAGAGCCAAGAGCAGACTTCCCTTCAGATAGAGATGAAGAAGAAGATCCATTTACGGCACCAAGTAAACCAACTGATCCGAAATCAAAAACACCTGTATTGGATAACTTTGGTCGCGATTTAACAAAAATGGCTGAGGTTGGAAAACTAGACCCCATTGTTGGTAGAGAAAAAGAAATTGAACGCGTTAGCCAAATTTTATCTAGAAGAAAAAAAAATAATCCCATCTTAATTGGCGAACCTGGGGTTGGAAAAAGTGCAATTGCTGAGGGTTTAGCATTGAGAATCGTTCAACGAAAAGTATCTCGTATTTTATTTAATAAAAGGGTTGTTTCGTTAGATTTAGCTTCTTTGGTAGCAGGAACAAAATACCGCGGACAATTTGAGGAGAGAATGAAGGCTGTAATGCAAGAACTTGAGAAAAATCGAGATATTATTTTATTCATTGATGAAATTCATACCATTATTGGTGCAGGTGGTGCAAGTGGCTCATTGGATGCCTCAAATATGTTTAAGCCAGCTTTGGCGCGTGGCGAGCTTCAAGCAATTGGAGCAACAACTTTGGATGAGTACCGTCAATATATTGAAAAGGATGGAGCGCTAGAAAGAAGATTTCAAAAAGTTTTAATAGAACCTACAAGTATTGATGAGACAATTCAGATTTTAAATAATATAAAGGAACGCTACGAAGATCATCATTCAGTAATTTATACGGATGATGCTTTAGCGGCTTGTGTAAAATTAACAGAGCGCTATATTACTGATCGCCATTTACCTGACAAAGCAATCGATGCTTTAGATGAAGTTGGTTCTCGCGTTCACATGAAAAATATAAATGTTCCGCAAGACATCGTTGATATTGAAGAAAAAGTGGAGGCCTTGAAACTTGCAAAAGCAGAAGTAATTCGCTCGCAGCAATATGAAAAAGCGGCTGAGTTGCGTGATAATGAGCGTAAGCTTCAAGAAGCATTAGAGTTAGCAAAAACGAAGTGGGAAGAAGATTCCAAAACAAATAAAATTGTTATCACTGAAGAAAATGTTGCAGAAGTTGTTTCAATGATGTGTGGTGTGCCAGTTACCAAAGTTTCAGAATCTGAAACCGGGAAATTGGTGAAAATGGCGGAATCAATTCGTGGAAAGGTTATTGGTCAAGATGATGCAATTAGTAAAGTTGTAAAAGCGATTCAACGAAATCGTGCGGGATTAAAAGACCCAAATAAACCAATTGGATCCTTCTTTTTCCTTGGGCCAACTGGTGTTGGTAAAACGCAATTAGCGAAAGTATTGGCAAAGAATTTATTTGATTCTGAGGATGCCTTGATACGCATCGATATGTCTGAATACATGGAGAAATTTTCTATTTCGCGCCTTGTTGGTGCTCCTCCAGGATATGTTGGTTATGAAGAGGGTGGACAGATGACAGAAAAAGTCCGCAGAAAACCATATTCAATTGTATTGTTAGATGAAATTGAAAAAGCTCATCCCGATGTATTTAATCTTTTACTTCAGGTTTTGGATGAAGGACATATGACAGATGGTTTAGGTCGAAAAATTGATTTTAAGAATACGATATTAATTATGACTTCTAATATTGGCGCTCGTCAATTGGCAGATTTTGGAACTGGAGTTGGTTTTGGCACCAAGTCACAAGAAGATTTGAAGGATGAAAATACGAAATCTGTTGTTCAAAATGCTTTGAGAAAGGCTTTCTCTCCAGAGTTTTTAAATCGCGTTGATGATATGATTATGTTTAAGTCTTTGGGAAGACCAGAAATTCATCAAATAATTGACTTAGAGTTAGAAAAATTATATGGTAGAATTAACAATTTAGGATATAAAATTGAATTAACAGAAAAAGCTAAAGATTTTATTGTTGATCGTGGCTACGATGAGAAATTTGGTGCTCGACCTTTAAAGCGCGCAATTCAAAAGTTTATTGAAGATCCACTTGCTGAGCAAATTATCAATGCAAGCCTAAAAGCTGGAGATACAATTTTAATGGATTTAGAAGAAGGAATAGAGGAATTGAAAGTAACCATCAAAAAACCGAAAGCGCCGAAGAAAAGTGCTGGAGATACTGATAAAAAAGAATTTTAAATACCAGAAAAGCGAGTGAAAAGTCGCTTTTTCTTTTTCTAGATATGACCGTAGAAGAAGCCTTAATCAATCGTTTTAAAGAACCGAAGTTCACAGAATGGAATCGCAATTTTGTTTCTCATCCTGAACAGATTCCTGATTTGGTGGAATTAGCGCTCGGCTCGAAAAAAGCACCATTGCCTGCACATGCTTCGTGGTTGTTGATTCATCTAGCGAAAGCCGATTGTACTTTGTTAGCATCCTACGAACATGCGTTTATCGATCATTTTCTCGTTTCAACGCATCAATCCATCTTGCGCAATTTATTGGTGACACTTTTGGAATTCCCCTTGACCGATTACCGAGAAAGTGAAGTGTTGGATGCCTTAATTACGCACCTGAAAAACCAAGAAGATAAAGTAGCTTTGCGCGTTTATTCCCTGTACAAATTGGCTGAATTTGTACAGCGCTATCCGGAGATCAAAACAGAAATTGATGCAGTATTAGAACTCATTCAAGAGCATCCAATGTCACCGTTCATGAAAGTGGGTATTCGTCATTTCAAGGAAATGTGTCGAAAGTCCGTCTAGATTAGTGTGTGAAAATCACTTCTTCTTGAGGAACGCGCATTCTTGGGCCCCAAATCCCTTCTTCTGTTCCTAATCCTACGGAGATAATCATGTTTATTTCCGCTCCACGAGGAAGATTAAGCGCTTTTTTTACGCGTTTCTCATCAAATCCTTCCATAGGACAGGAATGAAATCCTTCTGCTGCGATTGAAAGCATGAATGTTTGTGCTGCGAGCGCGCAAGATTTATGAACCATTATACGCTGGTTGGCAGTGCCCCCAGTTCTGAAAAATGGTTTTCTGAGGCCCATCGTAAAGCTAATTATTCTTCGAATTGACGACATTACTCCAAAACCATCGTTCATGTAGAGCAAAGGCATTACTTTTTTGTAATAATTTATTCCACCTTTTTGTAGTTTATTAGGTTCGCCTTCTATTGTTTGTTCTATTCGCTTGTAATTCCATTCTGCACGACTTCTCCATTTGTCTTTACGTGTTACAAAAACAACCATTTCTTTTGCTGTTTTTGCAGCTAATTGATCTAAGCACAGAGGAATAAATTTCTCTAATTCTTCTTTTGAATGAATCCAATAAAATTCCCATAATTGCATGTTGCTGCTATTGGGAGATAATACTGCGCGCTCAATACTTTTTTGAATAACTTCATTCGGTACTTCAATATTGGGATCAAACTTTCGATTTGACCTTCTAAAATTTACAATCTCATCAAATTCCTTAGAAAACATACTTTATTTTTAGCGTCCAAAGTTCAGTATATTTTTTAAATAGCATCTTTATTTTCTCTCAATTGTGACAAATAAATAATAGTAAGTGAAGTTCTGACACTTTTACATTCAATTTTAGAAAATTTATGACACCTTGTCTCAGTTTCAAGATTGGCAGTATCTTTGAAAGCAAAAGATTCAAAATAGTATTATGTCAAAAAAACAACAAAAAGTCACTGAAGCTGCAGAAGTCAAAAATCCTGAAGCTGAACAAATAGAACAAGTTATTCTTGAAAAATCTGAGCCAACGCAAGAAGAAAAATATGCTGAATTGAACGATCGTTTTCTGCGCTTGTACGCTGAATTTGAGAACTTTAGACGGCGCACAAATAAAGAGCATTTAGAATTAATTTCAAGTGCGAACAGTAACTTATTGAAAGATTTAGTGCCTGTTTTAGATGATTTTGAACGTGCAATAACAAACAATGAGACCTCTGAGGATATAGCAAGTGTAAAAGAAGGTTTTTTGTTGATTTATAATAAATACAAAGGCATTCTTGAGTCAAAAGGTGTGAAACCGATTACTGCCAAAGGAGAAATCTTTAACAGTGATATACATGAAGCCATTGTAAATGTTCCGGTTGAAGATGAAAGTCAAAAAGGAAAAGTAATTGAAGATATTGAAAAAGGATATTACCTAAATGATAAGGTTATTCGTTTTTCTAAAGTTGTAGTAGGGCAATAAGCAAGCAATATGAGCGAAAAAAGAGATTATTATGAGGTTCTAGGCTTATCTAAAAATGCGAATGATGCAGATATTAAAAAGGCATACCGCAAATTAGCAATCAAATACCATCCTGATAAAAATCCTGATGATGCTGGTGCTGAAGAAAAGTTTAAAGAAGCTGCTGCAGCGTATGAAGTTTTGAGTAGTAGTGAAAAGCGCGCGCAATACGATCGTTTTGGTCATGCTGGAATGAGCGGGCAAGGTGGTTTTGGCGGTGGAATGAACATGGACGATATTTTTTCGCAGTTCGGTGATATCTTTGGTGGTTCTTTTGGTGGAGGTGGATCTTTCGGCGGCAGCAGAGGTGGTTCAAGGGTTGTTCGTGGGACAAATCTTCGTGTGAAAATGAAGATGACTTTAGAGGAAATTGCTCTTGGCGTAAAGAAAAAAATAAAAGTTAATAAACTTGTAAATGCTGAGGGTGTAACGTATAAAACGTGTCAAACGTGCAATGGAAGTGGACGAATTCTTAGAATGGCGCAGACTTTCTTGGGTTCTATGCAAACACAATCAACGTGTCATGTTTGTCAGGGTGCAGGAAAAATGATAGATAAAAAACCTTCAGATTCTGATGCTCAAGGTTTACGACGCCAAGAAGAAGTAATTGAAATCGATATTCCAGCAGGTGTAGAGGAGGGAATGCAATTAAGTGTTCAAGGAAGAGGAAATGCGGGGCCTTACGATGGTGTTTCTGGTGATTTAATCGTTGTAATTGAAGAAATTGAACACGATAAATTACGCAGAGAAGGTCAAAATTTACACTATGATTCTCTGGTGAATTTTGTGGATGTTGTTTTGGGAGAAAGTATTGAAGTACCTACAATTTCTGGAAAAGTAAAGATTAAAATTGATGCTGGAACTCAAAGTGGAAAGGTACTCAGACTCAAAGGAAAAGGACTTCCAAGTGTTCAAGGATATGCAACAGGTGATTTATTTGTTCATATTAACGTTTATACTCCTTTAAAAATTTCAAAAGAAGAAAAAGAATTGCTTGAAAAATTAAAAACAAGTCAAAATTTTATACCAACTGAAGAGTCAAGGGATAAAAGTTTTTTTAAACGCATGCGAGATATGTTTTCCTAATGTCTTTCATAGATAAAGCCAAAGATGGAAATAATAGTTTTTCGAGCTATCTTTTAGGAATAGCACTCATTATTTCAGTTTATCTATTGGGTTCTTATTTTCTAATTCTTGATCTTCAATGGAATTTTGGAATTGAAAGTTTTGATGGTATTTCACAAAAAGAAATTGTAAGAATTCTTGGAAATAACCGTTTCTTAGCCTGGCTTGTTGTACCTTTTTTATTCGTTGCACTATTTTTAGTTATCCATACAAAGTTTGTTCATAAAAGAACTGTTTTAAGTATTTTTTCTGGACGTGAAAACTTCGATTGGAAAAGAGTTTTATTTAGTTTTTCACTGCTTTTTTTGGTCTTATCACTTTTTCTTTTTATTCAATATCTGAGCTCTGATAGTTTGATCTTTCAGTTTGACCTTCAAAAATTTATTCCTTTATTTTTTATTGCAATTTTCTTACTTCCAATTCAAACTAGTTGTGAAGAACTTCTATTCCGTTCTTATATTCTTCAGGGAATAAAAATGCGAACAAAAAAAAATAGTGTTGCTGTTTTAATTTCTGGACTTATGTTTGGGGCAATTCATATCGGAAATCCTGAAATTGCAAAAATTGGATATCACATTATAGTTTATTATATGCTTGTGGGAGTTTTTTTAGCACTTATAAGCTTGTTTGATAATGGAATAGAATTGGCGCTTGGGTATCACGCAGCAAACAATGTTTTTGCAGCTCTCATGATCACAAATAATTGGCAGGCATTTCAAACTGATGCAGTATTTATGGATAATGCAGATCCTGGAATGGGACTTGATACAATTATTGGAATTCTATTTGTTTTACCGCTTGTTTTTTTTATTTTTTATAAAAAGTATAAGTGGCATTCTCTTAAAGAAATGTGGCAAGACAAATTGTAACTTCTAGCATTTTTTTTAGCTTTACAAGTCAATGTTAGAAATTAGTAATTTAAATAAGTCTTTCAAACGGAAATTTGCTCTTGATGCAGTTTCCTTGAAGATTCCTAAAGGTGAGATTTATGGTTTACTTGGACCAAATGGTGCAGGAAAAACTACGCTTATTCGAATTGTAAATCAAATTATTTCAGCAGATAGCGGTAAAATTCTTTTTGACGGTCAATTAATGTCTTCTGAACACCTTCGATCTATTGGATATTTACCAGAAGAACGCGGACTTTATAAAAATATGTATGTTTTAGAGCATTTAGTTTTTTTAGCGAAACTTCGTGGACTTTCCTCTTCAGATGCTTTGAAGAATAGTAAGTTTTGGTTAGAAAAATTAGCGATTTCTGAATGGTCGAATAAAAAAATTGAAGCGCTTTCAAAAGGAATGGCTCAAAAAGTCCAGTTTATCGCTTCTCTTGTTCACAATCCTGCTTTGCTTATTTTAGATGAGCCCTTAAGTGGATTTGATCCTGTGAATGTTGAATTAATCTTAAAAGAACTCAAGGAATTAAAAGCAAATGGGAAAACAATTCTTCTTTCAACGCACAATATGCGCAGTGTCGAGGAAATCTGTGATCGTGCTACTTTAATTCATGATGCTAAAATTCTTGTTGAAGATACTGTTTGGAATCTCCGTGAAAAAAGTAAGAAAGGCACATATTCTATCCGTTTTAAAGGAAACATGATTGCTTTTGTCAATGCACTCTGGACTGATTTTGAATTGCTTGAGCAAACTGAAATAGGTGAACAGCGCTTTCTTACACTTGTTAAAATGCGTGGAGAAAGATCAATGAACGATTTATTAAATGCTTTAATGGGTGAAATTAGTATTGAGGCCATAGAAGAGTGTTTTCCGAGTATGCAGGAAGTATTTATTGAATTAATACAAGGAAAGGAGAGTAGTGATGAGAAATAGTTGGATTATTGCCCTTCGTGAGTTAAAGGAACGTGTTTTGAACCCTGCTTTTTTATGGATGCTCTTCATTGGACCTCTACTTTTATTAAGTTGCTTGTATTTCTTATTTAAAGCAGGTGATGAAGGTAAAACAAGTCTTAAGGTTCTTATAGCTGACCCAACTGGAATGATGGACAACAAGATTGTCTCGAGGGAAACAAAAGCTGTTGAATATTATTTTGTTAATGACTATATAGAATTAGAAGAATTCCGTGACTATAAAAATTACCAAGAATTTGATGCTTTAATTGAGGTGAACGAAAAGATATTGATTAACAAAAAAGCATTTGTATTCTACCGTGAGGCACCTTCCATAGAAGTTAAAATGCAGCTTAAATTTCAATTGGAGAGAAGGGTAGAGGAGGTGATGATTGCTGAATTTACCAATATGGAGGTAGATGATTTCCGCCAAATTAAGCAAGCTCTAAATGTAGATTTTAGAAATGTATATGATCCAAAAAATGAAGCTTCTAATCTAGAGGGCTGGGTTGGATTTATTTTTGGCTTATTGATTATTCTTTTTGTTTTCTTATTTGGCTTGTCTGTTTTAAGAAGTACTGCTCGCGAAAAAAGCAATCGGATTGTGGAAGTTTTACTTGCTTCTGTGAAGCCAACTCACTTAATGCTTGGAAAAATAAGTGGTATTGGTTTAGCGGCACTCATTCAAATTCTTGTTTGGTCACTCTTTATAACTTTAGGTTTACTGTTCTTCCGAGCTACTATTTTCCCCGATCTTTTGGATTTCTCAAATTATGAAGGTGTTCAGATGAGTAGTGAAGTTAAGGAGCAATTAATGTCTAATCTTCCAAGTCAGCGCTATAACGAGTTCATAGATTTAGTTTACAAGCACATTGATTTTACATTCTTCTTATTTCATTTCTTCTTATTTTTTATTGCTTCTTATTTCTTTTATGCTGCATTTTTTAGTGCAATTGGCGCAATGTCAGGATCTGAATCTGATGGACAGCAATTTTTGATACCTCTTCTGTGTATTTTAGGTCTTTCTGTTTATTCAGGTTATTATGCGATTTATTTCCCCGATGCTGAATTAACTTCGTGGCTTCAATTTATTCCTTTTACTTCTTCTGTAATTGTTATGGTTAAATTAGCACAGGGTTATCCAGAAGGAACTTATTATTTAGTATGGCTTTCTCTACTAACATTGATCTTATTTACGGTGCTTTTTCTTTCAATTGCAGGACGCATCTACCGCAACGGAATTTTACATTTTGGCTTAAAGGCAAGTCTAAGAAATCTTTTATATTTCATGAGAAAATAAATTCTATGAAACAAAAAAGGCGACCGAAGCCGCCTTTTAATAGTTTTCAATAATTTCTTAGAAATGTAAAGCAAAGCCAACATTAAATTGAATTACTGCATCCTCTGAATAATCACTGTTTAGACTCATATTATAACGAAGACCAGGCTCAATTGATACATTATCACCCAAGAAAAAAGCATAACCTGCTCCAATTCCTAACCACATAGGATCTTCGTCTGCTTCAGTACTAGCACCAGTTACATCCAATGTTACAGGAATTTTAGACATTGCATAATACTTTGCTCCAAGTCTGTAAGTTATTGCAGTTTCTGCATCCCCATCTCCATAATCAGATGAAGAATAGCCTAAGCCAGCTTTTAAAGCTAAGTTATCCATTATACAATACCCTCCGTCTAAACCCAAGCTAAACGTAGTAAACTCATCTAGTTTTAAAAAACCAAAGTTTGTAGAGCCTATCATAGCATTACCTGTGTTTGCCTCTATCAAAATTTTACCTTTTGATACTTGATCTTGTGCAAACATTGTACTTGACAAAGCTACTGCACTTACTAAAATCATTAATTTTTTCATAATGTTAAAATTTAAATTAGTTAATAAAAGTTTGGTCAAATATACGCGGCAAGTTTCATAGGGCTTCATTTTTTTTTAAACATTTGACCATTAATAAAATTTTAAATTACTTTTCTTGTCTTTGGCTCCTATTTTTATTGAGGTTTAAATAAAATTATGAAGTCATGAAATGTATAAAACTCTCTATTTTTTTTTAACTTGCGACTAATTTCCAACCTTAAACATGGTTAAAGCAGTCATAGATTTTGTTACAAATACCTTTAATTTACTCATTGCGAATGTAAATAAAGGGAAAATATAACCTGTGTATAAAGATAAAGAAGCTGTTGGGCTAGGTCTTGGCGGTATCAATGAAAAGCTTATTTCGGAGCAAGCAATAGCTTGTGCTATAGTATGTTTATTTGGTTTTAGCAAATCTGTGATAAATTTGAAGTTTAGCTTATTCATAAATATGGCACTTCTTCAATTTTAAGAAATCTCTTTTATTTCATCATGAAATAAATTCTGTTAAACAAAAAAGGCGACCGAAGCCGCCTTTATATTTTTTTGTAAACTTAGATTAGAATCTCCAACCCATTCTTAATGCAGATGCAGCATTACCTAAACTAGAGCTTGATGATCCCTCACTAGAATTATAGTTAAATCCTAACTCTAAACCAACGTAGATGTTTTCAGCTACATAGTAGTCAATACCCGCACCAACATTTAATCCAAAAGTGGAAATTTCAGTCCTTGTATCGTTTCCAACCTTGAATCCTGCTGTGAAATAAGGAGACATTCTATCCGTTCCAGCTAAATGGTATTCAGCAGCTAAACCAAAATTCATAATTGAATTTTTTGTAGTTACCTCAGTTGTTGTAATAGTACCAATACCACCAGTAAAAACTGTATCAGAAGTAGTTGTAGTATAAGAATCTGCATCACGACCCAATGTTAAGCGAAGTGCAAGATTGTCTTTAATAAAATAACGCATACGCAAATTAGGTGCTGCCCATGATACTCCTTCTTTAGATACATTCATAGCGCCTTCTAAAGAGTAAGGATTATCGCTACCTGCTTTTTGTGCAAACATTGTTCCTGACAAAGCTACTGCACTTACTAAAATCATTAATTTTTTCATAATCTTAAAATTTAATTTGTTAAAAGTTTGATCAAATATACGTGACATGTTTCAAAGGGTTTCATTTTTTTTTTTAACATTTGACCATTAATAAAATTTCTAAATGCATTAATGCCATTGTATCACTTGTTTTTAATAGGTTTTATAGTAAAATTATAAAGTTATAAAATGTTTAAAACTCAGTATTTTTTTTTAACTTGTCTCAAATTTACTAGCTAAAAAATGGTAAAAGCTGTCATAGATTTGGGTACAAATACCTTTAATTTACTCATTGCGAATGTAAATAAAGGGAAAATATACCCTATTTATAAAGATAAAGAGGCTGTTGGACTTGGTCTTGGTGGCATTAATGAACAGCGTATTTCGGAGCAAGCAATAGCTCGTGCTATACTATGTTTGTCTGGTTTTAAGAAAATTTGTGATAATTTTGGTGTTGAGCTTATTCATACATATGGTACTTCTGCAATTCGAGATGCGAAAAATCAAAGTGAATTTCTAAAACAAGTTCTTGATTCTACAGGAATAATAATAACTGTTATAAGTGGGAGAGAGGAGGCGCATTTAATTTACCAAGGAATTGAGTATTCTCATAAATTCACAAAAGACAGTATCATTATTGATATTGGTGGAGGAAGCACCGAATTCATTTTAGCCAATGCATCTGGTGTAAAAGATTTAGTTTCTTTGAACATTGGAATTTCTAGAATTTTTCAATTCTTTACTTTCAATGATCCAATGACTGATTCAGATATTAAAGTCGTTGAAAATTATTTAGAGCAAAATTCTGAAGGATTTTTTAATAATAAGCGTTGTGATTTATTGATTGGAGCTTCTGGAAGTTTCGAAACATTTTATGAGTTAATATATAAAAAGCCATTTTCTAAGTTATACAAAACTCATTCCTTAGATTTTACTCTTATGTTAGAATTATTAGATACTATAATCTACTCAACTCGAGCAGAGAGAGATATAAATCCGTTTATTATCCCAATGAGAAAAAAAATGGCGCCTCTTGCAGCTATAAAAACACGATGGGTTATTCGGAAGTTGAATATCAAGGAAATAATTGTTTCCCCATGTTCCTTAAAAGAGGGAGGCTTACTAATTTAAGATTTAAAAATCTGCTTAATTTCTTTATCTTTGCACAAATTAAAGGGTAAAACTTGTAATTTTTAAA
Source organism: Crocinitomicaceae bacterium (assembly GCA_044354455.1). Taxonomy (GTDB): domain Bacteria; phylum Bacteroidota; class Bacteroidia; order Flavobacteriales_D; family Crocinitomicaceae; genus UBA952. The sequence continues at coordinate 21,287 of JBILAB010000007.1, forward strand.
TTTTATTTGGCTCCGTGGCGCAACTGTATAGCGCACTGGATTTCGGCTCCAGCGGTTACAGGTTAGAATCCTGTCGGGGTCACAAAGTAAGCTAAAACCCCATTCCATATAGGCTTGGGGTTTTTTTTATGATTGAACCCCAAGCGGAGTAAAAACATCTTAATAGTACTGTATCCCTTGAAGCATATGGTTTTCATTTTTAATTTAAAGTTAGAACTTACCGCCACAAATCGCGCTCATTTTTTAATAAAAATGGATAAACGCGCCCGTTATTCTTTTTAGCACTTTTTTTTTCTTGTCCTATTACTCTCAGTTTCTTCATCGTAGCTGTATTATTTATGTCAAAATTCTTGTGTATAATCGAAAAAATTCCGATTATTGTATAAAAATATAACATTTGGATTTCGCAAGACTCATAAAAGATTATACTTTTGCACCATTAACAAGGCATTTACTCCTTGAAATCCTTCGGGAATACAAACGTCCAAATGACAAGATTAGTGAATTGATTAAAAATGGAGAACTTGTTTCGTTAAGGAGGGGATTGTATGTGCTAGGACCTAAAACAGATTTACCGATGCCTGAGTCTTTTCTCATTGCTAATCATCTTCGAGGTCCCAGTTATGTGTCACTTGAAACGGCCTTATCCTATTGGGGATTTATCCCGGAACGCACGTATGAGATTAGTTCGATAACAGTTAAGCCATCAAAAAAATATAACACGCCAATTGGTAGATTTGGATATCAGCAACTTCCTACACCATACTATTCATTTGGTATTCGAAGTGTAGAACTAACCCTGAATCAACTTGTACTAATGGCTTCGCCTGAAAAAGCCATCTGCGATAAAATAGTACTTACACCGAATGTCAATCTAAGAAGTATAAAACAAACACGATTATTTTTATTGGATGACCTACGGATGGATGAGAATTTATTGAGGAAATTGAATCTGGAAATAATAACAACTTGGTTAGAGGAAGCGCCGAAAAAAAATAGTTTAAAAATGCTCATCTCAACACTCAAGGAAATATGATAAAAGAATGGATTACTGAATATAACCCAAAGAACGAAGAAGAGATTTTAGACGCGCTGCGTGAAATAATGCAAGAGATTACATTGGCAGCTTTATCAAGGACTGATTTTTTTGAGAAAGCTGGATTTTATGGAGGCACAGCACTCCGAATTTTCTATGGGTTAGATCGATTTTCGGAAGATCTAGATTTTTCACTTATGGAAGTAGACGAAGCATTTACTCTCGAACCTTATTTTTCGGCCATACATACTGAATTTGAGTCATTGGGGATAAAGGTGAGTATAAAAGAAAAGGAAAAGTTACAGCAATCCTCTATTGAATCAGCGTTTTTGAAAACAGAAACAATTTGGAAAGAGTTGGTGCTTGTGGATGTTGTAAAACAAACAGGTGTTAAATCAAATAAGCCCATCAAGATAAAAATTGAAGTCGACCGTAATCCGCCATTAGGGTTTAAAACAGAAGAGAAATTATTGATTCGTCCTTTTTCATTTTATGTGAGGTGTTTTAAGAGTCCTTGTCTATTTGCCGGAAAATTACATGCGCTCCTTTATAGAAAATGGAACAATAGGGTAAAGGGCCGAGATTGGTATGACCTAGAGTGGTATATCAAGAAAGGTATTCCGTTGGATGTTGATCATTTTTTATATAGAGCAAAAGACACTGGGGATTGGAAAGCGGAAAAAATTAGTAGAGAAGAGATCATTGAATTACTCTTGGATAAAATTGATTCAGTATCCTTTTCAAACATCAAGGAGGATGTGGTCCGATTTATTAAGGACGACAAGGTGCTGTCCATTTGGAGTACTTCGTATTTTAAGGATTTGGTGGAGAATATGAAGTTCGAAAATACATCCGATTAAATGATTTTTATAGTTTTCTAGTGGAAATGCTGTTCTTTGAGATATTTATAGTAGAATCTTCCCATTCTATCACTCCCTCCAAATCCTTATAAAAGTTTGATTTTTCGATCTTTGTGGTCACAAAGTAAGCTAAAACCCCCATTCAGTATAGATTTGGGGCTTTTTTATTCATTTTTATTGATTGAATTTATCATTGCAAAAAGGCGCATAAGTTTCAGTATAACAGAATGTTAAGTGTTTTGTAAAAGTTAGAACTATCGATAGGGTTCAACTCATTTCCCGGGTAGTTTGGCAGACTCATGTCCTTTCATGGTTTCACTGACAAGTTCTGCAAGAAATGCAGCGAAAGCGGTAATATCTTGTTCCACACTTGCCTGCTCAAGAGCCTTCATATAGGTTGTTCTTAACTCTACTGGGATAACAGTCCAGGGATAGCCTCCAGAAGCTAGCATAACATTCATGAGAAACCTACCCATTCGTCCATTCCCATCCATGTATGGATGTATATAAACGAAAATAAAGTGACCTAGAACTGCCCTTACAGATGCTTCCGTTTCTTCTGTTAGTAATTCAAAAAGAACAGGCATGGTATCTCTCATTGCCTCTACATTAATTGGGACATGCTTTGAATTACCAATATACACTTGATTATTTCTATATCCAGCAAGGTCTGCGGGTTGAAGTAATCCAACAGCTACACTTGGGTCGAAGAGCTCTCTAAACCATCTGCCATGATCTCTTTCTGCCTGAAAACCCGCATTAGCTCCTAAAAGGATTTTTTCAATACTATCCTTTACTTGATTAAATGCCTGGTAATAACCTCGTGCAGCCATGGCATCACGTTGTTTTCTGTCCTCTTCATTCGATTTAGCATTCCATTCTCCGCTACTTACTCGTACAATAAGTTCGGGACTTACTTTGTAACGTTCTATTGAAAGTGAATGATATGCATCTGTTAGATAGAGGTCATCTACTTTTTGCAAGTAGGCTTTGATATCACCACTAATTCCTGGAGCGGGAGGAAAAAGTTGAATAACTGTATTTCGCATTTCTTGCCAAAGTAAACGAATACGAATTGTATAAGGGGATCGCTCTCTTGTCGCTATATTAATCTTACTGTTTGTTTCAAATGGATCGACTTCTCGGATATCGTAATCAGCTTGTTTAAATGTTTCAATAATTTGGTCAGCAATCATTTCCCGACCAATATTTCTAAAGGCACCGGCTAATCTTCCGGCAAGAATCGTGTGTCCGTTTTCGAGCAAAACCGGCAGGACTTCAGACGCATCCCGAATCATGGATAATGCCGCTCGAACGTCCAAGGAGTACGTTACATAAATCCGTGGACTGCAATATACAAGTGAAGAGGGTAGGTCGTACATTCGGATACCCTTCATTACAATAGTAAAAGCATCAGCTGGAATATCTGTTTTTAAATTGAATAAGGATGTTTCATGGGGCAATGGGGTAGGGTTATTGTTGCCCTTTGGAGATTTTATGAGTAATTGTTGTGGTATAGCAGTATTTTGGACATGTTTTAGAAGGGATTGATCTGCTGCTAAACACCATTCTTTGCCATATTTATGGTTTAAAAAAGCAGCGACAAAATCCCAATAAGCGCTGTACCATGAAGTTGTTTCTCCCTCCTTTTCCAATGGATCAGAGGCAATATACCAACCTTTCGAAACCTCCTTGATAAAACCATATTTTAGAAGTAGTTGACGATGCTTTACTGTTTTAAAGGTATCTGTATAAATAGCGACAATTTGCTTGTCCTGAATTTCTTTTAACAATTGAAGCGCATCAGCTAGTTTTTGATTTGGTTTCATTTTCGGTGAAGTATTAGTGTTTGGTAGTGTTGTATTATTAGTATATAGTTTTGTGTTGTTTCAATTATATTTAATTGTGTTAAAATTAGTATATTTAATTCAAATTAAGAAGTCATTCATTGAAACAATGAATTTAGGTTGTTTTATTCTTTGTATCAATCTTTTTGAAATCAATATCTATGACTCGCTCCAAATCCTTGTAAAAGTTTGATTTTTCGACCTTTGTGGTCACAACAAGAAACCCAGCACGAAAGTGCCGGGTTTCTTGTTTTTAAGACCGTTCAAAATTCATTTTGATAAGAGATTGAAAATAAAAAACCCCGAGAATTGCTTCAGCAGTTTGGTTGCTATGCTTTGATTTCACAATGCGCAATGGATCATGAAATAATCCTGTTTATTTCCGATAATACCGTTAATATTGAACAAATCAATTCACACAAAAAAACCAGTACATGCGTACTGGTTTTTTTTATACCTTTTTCTCAAAAATCAACCGCTTACGCGGTGAGCAAAAATATGTTAATATGGTCGCTGCTCATATGAACCTAACTGTGAGTTAAAATCAAAAACAGCATAGTCGCTAGCGTCAACATAAGAGTCGCCATTTAAGTCTGCATCTAGTAAATATAAACTACTGTATGCTGATGAATACGCATCTGATTCGAAAGCCGCGTAATCCACACCATCTAAATACCCATCTTCAATCAGCTCTCCCAATCTTGATGCATATAAACCTGAAACTAATGTTTTCATTGGGGATATAGAACCGTCTGTATAAACATTTGTAATATTATTGGAAAAATTAAGAGCTGTTGAACCTAAAATAGTTACAGGATTTGCACTCCATAAAGGTAATGAAGATCTATGGTTAACTACAACGTAATATGAAGCACCTATAGCACCCGCAGGGAAAACACACTGTACACTTCCATTTGCTTGTAAAATAGGTGAAACACTGTATGCTACAACATCAAGGTTTGAAGAACTTCGTAATTCTACTGTGATAACATCAACATCAGTAGAGGACCCTGTATTTGTGGATCCAGATGCTACAAGGTTGTTATATCTGGCTGGACGCATTGAAGATGGGTTTGAGTTATTCACATAATATCCATCCAAGAAAACATCTAGTGAAAGATAAGCAGATAATGGTGTAATTGTAAGATTCAATACTTGAGCTATACAATTTTCAACAACTCCTGTATATGTTCCTGATGCAGTATATGTTTGACCATTATTTGCCCATGTATATGAACCCATTGCTGTTTGAGTGATTGTATTTACAGCTTGATTACCACTTACATCCCAAGCACATGAAGTTGTATTAAATACTGCTGTTTGGTAACATGCTAGCGTTGGTTGTGCTGCTTGTGTTCCTGTTACATCCCAAGCACAGCTTGTTGTGTTAAAAGATGTAGTTTGCCAACATGAAAGATTTGTTGGTTGTGCAGCTTGAGTTCCGCTTACATCCCAAGCACATGATGTTGTATTGAATACTGCTGTTTGGTAACATGCAAGTGTTGGTTGTACTGCTTGTGTACCTGATACATCCCAAGAACATGTTGCTTCGTTAAAGCTTGCTGTTTGCCAACAAGAAAGTCCTGTTGGTTGTGCTTGTAGAGGAGTTATTGTTAGGTTCAAAGATTGAGTTACACAATTTGTAGTTGCACCTGTGTATACTCCAGATGCAGTATATGTCGTTCCATTCCATACATAAGAGCCACAAGCTGAAGCTATTGTTGTGTTAATTACAGCTGTTCGGGGTATTCCAGGTGAAAATCTATGATTACAAATAACACCATTAATAAGAGAGTTAGAATTAAAGAAGTCATTAGTATTTACTTCTGGGCAGGGTCCATTAACAATAAATTTTAATTCCATTATGTTTGTATTTGCTGGAATTGTAGTGCTTATAGATGGCATAGATGCCGTTGTACTTAAATAATGATTATTTGAGTTAAAGTTCGAAAAAACATCTAAACCATTAAGAGTTGAGTTACTAGCAACAAAAGTTAGTTTTGACTCATTAAATTTAAACCAAAAGTCAAATGAAGTAATTGCAGTGTAGGTTGATTTTATTTTTACGGGATAAGTAAAATAATTAATACCATTTTCACTTGAATAAACTCCTTGATTTAAGTCAAAAACTATAGTGTCTCCATAATTCTCTGGATTTACTGTTAAGTTCAATGTAACAGTTGAATCACAATTATTAGCTGATGCAAACACATTGTTATATGTTCCAGGGTTTGTTAAATTTTGAGATCCAAAGCTATAGGTTTGACCTTGATTAATTGAAGCCGAAACAGAGTTGCTAATTGGAGAAAGAGCGATGATATTCATTGAAGCAGAAACTCCAGAGCACCCTAACGCTGAACTATTAACAAGAACTGAATAATTTCCACTTAAACTTGCACTGTACTGTGTATTTGTGGCACCTGAAATATCTTGACCATTTAATTGCCATTGGTATGTACTTCCTGTAGATCCAGGAATTGAAAGTGTTGTTGAAGAACCAGAGCATATTACATTTGAATTTGAAGTAATAACACCACCAGCAGCTGTTGCGCAAGAATTTAGTTGATAAATAGATAGTGTTGAGCTAATTTCATTGGCTAGAATTACAATGTTGTTGCCATTTGGTGAGTCTTCTGCAGAAATAGTAATAATTCCTTCGGCGCCCAAATCTGGACCAGAAACTGTTGTTGATCTATTATTAGCATATCCAACATAAATAGGGTTAGTAGGATTCTCTACATTAAAAATCATTATACCACCAACTCTTTCTAATGAAACAAAAGCGTAAGGTTTACCACTTATCATTTGAAAAGCAATTCCTTCTACCTCTGGACCTTTATCATCACTTCTATTTTTTAGAGAAGGTGTGCCAGTTGTATTTGACGCATTAAAAATTACTGAAAAAACAGGATGTTTAGAAATTATTTGCTCTATTAGATCTTTTGAATCATAAACCAAAGCTCCTGTAGTAGCATTCCAAATACTAAATGAACGACCACCCATAACATGTAATTCATCATAATCTCCATCTCCATCAGTATCTCCTGAATATTTTAGTGCAGATAATCTACCTAAAAGACTAGAATTTTTTAGAATTGCTGCATCTGGAAAAGCTGTTGCATCTAAATTTGCAAAGGTTGTAGAAGATATTCTATTCGCATCGATTATTGCTGCTGTAGTTAACTCTCTCGAGTCTCCTTCATTGGCAGAAAAAATATACCCTTGTCCTGCTATTGTTCCAAAAGCTAATGCATCTGGCATATAAGCACCTTTAATAGGTAAATTTCCTGTAATTAATATTTCACCACTAAGATCTGATGCATCCATTGCATTATTTGACCCTGAACCATATGAGCTATATCCAAGAGCAGTTAAGCTTATAATACTATTGTTTGTAAGGTCTATTGTAAGTAAGGCATTTGCTTCTTGAATTCCAACAAATGCTTTAGTATTATCATCAGAAATAGTGATGTATTCTGGTTCTAAATCTTGCGCTACGGTCAAACTTGAAGAAAAAACACGAATTCCTTGAGATACTAGGGAAGTTCGTTGGCTATTAAAAGCTGTAAAACCAATGTTAGTAACATTAGCATCTGTCAAATTTGCAATTCCTAGGCTTAAATCTATAATTGAAACAGAACCTTCTGGATCAACCGTATTTGCCATATTTGGTTCACCTTCATTTGCAGTTAAGATTTTTGTGAATGTTTTATTAAAGGTTATCATATCTGGCATTGCTCCAACCGCTACTTGTTTAATAAATTCACCATTGGAGTTTAAAAAAACAACTGAGCCATTTGCTTGTGGGTCGATATTTTCAATAGCTAAAGCGACAAGGCCATTATTTGTAGTAACGGAGTTAATATTTCCATAAGGCACCATTGAAATACTACTTATTAATACTGGTGAGGAAGGGTTAGAAAAATTAACAATGTCTAATTTTCTGCCAATAGAATTAGCAATATATAAGCGGTCTACAGTTGGGTCAAAAGAAACAATTTCAGCTGAATTTGTACCAGTTACACCATTTGAAAAGCTTGTTAACAAAGATAAATTTAACTCGTTAGATGATGTTGGTGCAACATAGTCATTATCTTTAATGAATATAATCTGATAGTTACTAGTCGCAGAAATTGTTGCATTTGTTCCTGAAATAAGTTTTACAACAATACGTTCTGCTTTTTCAGCGAGCAAATCGTCTATAATAGTAATTGGTAGATTGCTGATTCCATTCGTGTTTGCAGGAATTGTAAGAGTATTAGTCCATGAGTAATCTGCGGTTTCAGTTGCATCTGAATATACGGATAAACCAAAAGTCAAATTTATTTCAGTACTATTTGCATTTGCAACAGTAATAGGAACATTTACTAAACCTATACTTTCAGTATATTTTGCTAAATTGCTTGCTGCAGCAATTGATACACTAGGTATAACATTAGCAGCTTGAGTTTTGAATGAAACATTATCAAAGCGCATTGTACCTGTAGTCGCTACTGTGGTCGGAACGGCAGTTGTTCTAAATGCACCGGAAGTTTGGTAATGTGCTGCAAGAATTCTCACACCAAAATTTGCATTGTTATTGGCTCCTGTAATAGATGATAGATTTACAGAGATTCTTCTATATGAATCACCAGCAGTAGAATTTTGAAACCGCCCATCGTTTAATTCACCAAGACAAAATGTAGTGTTATTCACAGTCATAGTGAAATTAGTCCACGTGGTACCGTCTAATGTATATTGTAAACGAACAGTATTTACAGCAGTATTAGAACTTCTTTGATCCCAAGTGAAAACAATGTTTGAATGACCAACTGTTGAAGCATTGTATTGTACACCACTACTTTCATTGGTTGCTCCTGGAGTAGCTGTAAATGCCCAAGCTCCGGGATTAACTCCATTTTGAGAACCACAACCATCGTTTAAAACTGGATCCATTCCTGTAGCGGCGCTTGTAACTACAAACGACCCAATTTTTAATGAGGTACCATTACCAACATTAGCTAATGGAGTAGCTGGTGTTCCAGTGATTCCGTCATAATTCCAAAGTGCTATAGTGCTTTGAGACCATGCATTAGTTGCTATTAAAAGTAATGAGATGATTGCAAATAAATTTTTCATTAGTTTAGTTTTTAAGATTTGTAAATCAAAGTTTTTATAGATAAAATTTTTCCTTGCAAAGCTATTTTTTTTAAGTTTTGTATCCGATTATGCTATTATTATAAAATAATTATCAAATAATTAAGAAATTAAGTAGTAATTAATTTAGTGTTAATTAATGCAGATTTAATATACACACCTTCCTTTTTTAGAGCAAATTAACTTCTCCTTTTATAGATCTAATTATGTCGCTTTTCTATAATTATATTATAGCATTTAATCTTAATTAAATAATAATTTCATAATTTGTTAATCTACTTTTAACTTAATTTAAAGGCTTTAGTTTTAAAATTGCATCAGATTTTTAAGATGTATGAAATCAACACTATTTGGTTTTTTTTTAATTTTTTGTTTGTTTAATTCCTCTAACAAATTTGTATATTCTCAAGATGGATTAGAAGGCATTATTTTAGAGAAATTTTACATATCCACCAAAGATGACAATAGTAAACCTGAATTAAGTGGACATTTAGCACCCGGATCAATTACCTATCGTATATATGTTGATTTAAAACCTGGGTATACCTTTCAAGCAGCATATGGAACACCAAATCACGAACTTTATATAAAATCTACTAATTTATTTTACAATCATGTAGAATATGGAGCCGAATATCCAAACCGAATTCCCTTGCGCACTTATTCAAGAAATACTAGCAGATTAGATTCTTGGTTGTCTGTTGGTGGTGCAGGTGAGAATCAAATTGGAGTTTTGAAATCAGAAGATGACTCTTTGAATGTTTCTAAAACCTCAGGTGCCTATCTTAAAAATAATTCCAAAAAAATGGGTGTTTCATTGGAAGTTGTTGATGGAATGAAAGAACAATACAATCTTGCCTTTCCTACATTTTATCAAATGGATAGCACAATTAAAGGATTGGGAACTATAACCAATACAAATACAATAAGTACTAAAAACGGAGCTTGGGCCTCTATGGGAAAGGGTTCTCAAGGAGCAGATTCTCTAAGTAATAAGATCTTGATTGCTCAGCTTACTACGGATGGAAAATTATCATACCAATTAAATTTATTAATCGGAACACCTGATGGGAAATCTGAAAAGTATGTAGCACATAATCCAATTGAAGGAGAGTTTACACATCCTGATTTATATTTAGTTGCCAAAAAAATCAAGAAAAGAATATTTTAACACTTTATGCATTAATTTAAAATTATGAAAACAAAAAATTTAATAATAGGTCTTGGAATTTTGTGTCTTAACGCAGTAGCGTATGCTCAAGGTTTAGAAGGAATAGTAGTTGAAAAATACTACTCAACAGATGCTGCTGACGGAGCAAATGCTTTGGCTGAAGGATCAATAACTACTTTAAATACTGGTACAACAGTATATAGAGTTTATGTAGATATGGCTGC
>JBILAB010000086.1:0-8015 GCA_044354455.1 Crocinitomicaceae bacterium
AGGGCTTCTTCTTTTTTATTAAGATGTATAAAAATTACTCCACGATCACTTAATAAATTAGCTTCATTTGGAAAGAGGTAAATTAAATCATCAAAGATTTTTAATGCTTGTTGATAATCCTTCTCCAGCATTAAATTATATGCTTTTTCGTGTTCCGTATTTAAAAATTTCTGCATGCAAAATAAATTATTGGCAAATATAACGAGACTTGTTGAATAGGCTTTGTAATTTTACTGCAATAATATTATGAAAGAAAACGACCAATCCTCTTTGGATAGTGCAAAATTGGCAATTCACGCCACGAAAAAGGTTTTTCGTAAAATGAAACAGGCAAAACCGAATGATTTAGATCAGAAGTTTCACAAGGGACATGAAGCTGAATTTAAAAAGATGGATTGCTTAAGTTGTGCAAATTGCTGTAAAACAACTAGTCCAATTTTCAGAGATGCAGATATTCGTCGTATTTCTAAGCATCTTCGTATCAAGGAAGGAAAGTTTATCTCAGATTACTTAAGAATGGACGAGGAACAAGATTATGTTTTAAAAAGTTCTCCCTGCTCTTTTTTAGATAATGATAACACTTGTTCTATTTATGATGTTCGGCCATTAGCGTGTAGAGAATATCCTCATACAGACAGAAAAAACATGTTTCAAGTACTAGAAATTACAGCGGAAAATTCATTAATATGCCCTGCAGTTGCGCGTATTGTTCTTGCGATTACTTCTCCAAAAATTTAGGCGTCTTTATCTTTTGTTGAAATCATTGCTTGGATTTGCTTCATAGTTCTTTGCATTCCTTCTGCACTTCCATCGAGAAATATTGTATTTCCGTTTCCATATTCTGCGAAGTTCTTAATTGCTTCTGTCCACATTGAAAACAAAATAACATTGGTGTCCAAGTTTGCAGCTTTCATTTCATCTGCTGCTTCACTCATACCTTTAGCCACTTCTTGACGGAATAATGCAACTCCTTGTCCACGAAGCATTGCTGCTTCTTTTTCAGCTAGTGCAGCAATTTTTGTAGCATTTCCATCAGCTTCCGCAGCTTTTGTTTTTGTGATTAATAGCGCTTGACCTTCATTTTCAGCAGCAGCTTTTAAATTGTTTGAAGCAACAACTCTGCTCATACTCTCAATAATCGCTTGATCAAATGTAATGTCGTTAATTTGCAAGTCAATTAAATGGTAACCCCACATTTCTAAGGTGTTGTCTATTTGATTTTTTACACTGTCTACTAATTCATGTCGGCGACCAAGAATTTCAGACTGTTTTTGACTTGCTACATAGGCGCGAATTGAACCTTCAATTGTGCGGATCAAGGCCTGCATTAAATCTTTATTACTGATAAATTTAAAGGCAACTTTTTTGATGGTTTCTTCTTCGGAGTCTAAAACGCTGTAGAGCAACATACTTTTAAAGTAAACATTTGCTTGGTCAATTGTAACTGCTTGAAATTCCATTTCGATACTTTGGTTTTGAATGGAAACCCTGCGGTAAATTTGTTCAATTATTGGGATTTTAAAACGTAAGCCAGGCTGCAATACTCTGCGGTATTTACCAAAAAGGGTAACAACAGCAATGGTTCCTTGTGTAACTGTTAGTAGGGAGCTAAAGAGTATTAAAGCAATAACTCCGAGCGTAATTAAAAGTTCATTATTCATTTGAATTTTTTTTATAAAGTTAGGATTTATTTTTAAAGGCATGAAAATAATATTTGGTTTTATTTTCAATTATTTCTTTGCTTTGTTTTATTCTGAAAGAGTCTTTTAAATTTTTAACTTTGCTGTATGAAATTCAAAGATTATTCAATTTCACAATCGATTAAGGCACAGCTAGAAGTAATGGGTTTTAATCGTCCAACCGACATTCAGTTTCGAGCAATTAAGCATATTTTAAAAGGCGAAGATGTAATGGCTGTTGCGCAAACAGGAACAGGAAAAACAGCTGCATTTGTAATTCCTATGCTCAATCATTTTTTGGTAAAACCACGAGGAAAATATGCTGGAATTAGAGGTCTTATTTTGGTCCCTACGAGAGAGTTAGCGAATCAGATTTCAAAAGTTGTTGCAGAAATTGCCTTACAAACACATTTGCGTGTTTTAGGTTTGTATGGAGGCGTCGAGCAAGAAAATCAAATAAAAACTTTAAATGAAGGAGTTGATGTACTTGTAACAACACCAGGACGAATGTTTGATTTAATATCCCAAGGCTTTGTTGATGTCTCAAAATTAGAGATTTTTGTTTTGGATGAGGCAGACTTAATGTTAGATTTAGGTTTCAATAAAGATATTCAGGATCTTATTCGTAAAATTCCAAAAAATCGTCAAACCTTATTTTTTACAGCAACAATTTCAAAGAAAATTAAATCCTTAGCATATGATGTGGTGAGAGACGCTATTCGTATTCATGTTTCCCCACAAAATCCAGTTTCTAAAAATGTGGACCATGCAGTAGCATCGATTGAAATGGATGATAAAAGGTTTTTCTTAGAAAATATCTTGAAAGAATATCCAGAAAAAAAATTCATTGTTTTTGCACGCACTAAAGTTCGTGTAGAGCGAATTGTTGCAGCCATGGCGCGTGTTACAGTAAATTCTGAAGCACTTCATGGCGGAATAGAACAGAATGATCGCTTTGCCATATTAGATCGTTTTAGAAGTGGTGAGAACAATGTACTAATTACTACTGATGTCGCTTGTCGTGGAATTGACATTCCAGATATGGATTATGTAGTGAATTATGATTTGCCAGATAATCCCGAAAATTACGTACACCGCTGTGGCCGAACTGGTCGAGGAAATAAACGCGGGCAGGCGCTTTCCTTTTGTAGTAAAGATGAAAATTTGTTGTTAGATGCGATTGAGTCATATACTGGAGAGGAAGTTCAACGATTTAATATAACTGCAGATGATTACAAAGAAATTCTAAGCGATACTGAATTAAGCGACTATAATTGGAAAAAATTGATAGCAGAAAATGAAAATTCTGAGGATTGGGATGATTAATTTTTATAATTTTAAAAAATAATTTAACTAAATACTAAATCTTAAATAATTATGAAAACTACTAATTTTTTATTCTCAAGCCTTTTTGTTCTTTTAAGCTTTTATAATTTCGCTCAAAATAAAACAAGTGTTTTACATGGTGTTACTTTTTATTCGGAGATTAAATTAGGAGCTGATAATTTGGTTTTAAATGGAGGTGGCTTGCGTGAAAAGTACTTTATTGATTTGTACGTTGGCGCATTGTACTTAGAGCAAAAATCTAAGGATGCAGGAAAAATTTTAAATGCTGATGCACCGATGGTAATTCAAATTAAATTAGTTTCAAACAGTGTTACCCGAGAAAAATTTGTGGAATCTGTTCGCGAAGGTTTTAATAATGCAAGCCATGGAAAAGCAACAAAAGAGCAAATCAGCAAATTCATAAATTCTTTTTCTGGATCATTTAAAAAAGGTGATAAAATTAATTTCGAATACCTTCCAAATAAAGGAGTTGCTGTTGAGAAAAATGGCACACAATTGTGTGTAATTGAAGGTTTAGAATTTAAAAAAGCCCTTTTTTCAATATGGCTTGGAAATGTACCTGCTGATGCAAATTTGAAAGAAGGAATGTTAGGAAAGGAATAAACTAAATTATTCCTTAATGAATTTTGAATAATAAGTCCTTTCTGCTTTTTTAACTTCAATATAATAGATGCCTTTTGCTAAGAAATCAATTTTTTGATTTGGAGTAAATTTGTTTTCTGAAAGCAACTTTCCGTTTAGGTCATAAAATGAAACGGATTCACCATTTATTCCATTAATGTTAATTTCATTTGTTGCTGGATTTGGATATACTGAAAAGTTTGACTCAGCTAATTCATTGGTGTTTAATAATCCTAAATAAACAGAATCAGAATATTCACAGTCATTTGAATCTAAAATAGTGAGTGAATACCATCCTGGATTAAGATAAACGATAGTAGATTCTGTACTTTGCTGTCCTTCCCAAATAAATGAATAGGGAGGAGTTCCACCTTCAACAACTGAAAATATCGAGCCATCGAATGAATTTACACCACTCGCTAGTGTTATAGTAAAAGTATTACTTAGAGCTAAGGGTTCATTTAATGTAATTTGACTTGTTGGACTCATACATCCATGCGAATCAACCCCATAAATTTCGTAATCACCCATTGGAAGTTGATTTAGAAGTACAGGTTCAATTATTTGATTGTTTAGAAAAATAACATAAGGAGCAGTTCCTCCACTAGCTAAGGCAAGAATACTTCCATTTGATTCTCCGTTGCAAAGCACATCGTTTCCTTCTAAATCAATTAAGAAGTTGTCGGGTTCAGCAACAATAAATTCTAGCGTATCAATGCAAACGCGTGTATCTTCTGCTATTAATTGATAGGTTCCAGCGCTTAAATTTGTTATAGATTGAGTTGCTCCACCACTTGACCAAGAATAAGTTACTGAATCACTTAAAGCCCCATTAAAAACTTGTATGTATCCTGTTGCTCCATTGTTACACAAAACATTTCCTATAAAAGAAGAATCAATTACAGGAGCAGAAAAAGGCACAAATACAGAATCTGTAACAAGGCAACCATTTGCATGGGTAATAATAACTGAATTCCATCCTTCTACTAAGTTGTTATTAGGTTTTGTTGTAATTCCATTTTCCCATAAAAATGTACAGGTACTAAACATACATTGACAACCAGATGAATTTACTACTGCAGCTCCATTTTCATCTTCGGGACAGGTTGGTGCCATTATTCCTCCAAAGCTAATTACGAAGGGATCAATTAGAGTAAAGTTCCTTATTTCAAAACAATCTAATGAATTTGTAACCTGCACCCAATAGTTTCCTGCGCTGAGATTTTGAAGTGAAGAGCTTGTACTCCCAGTTGACCATAAATAGGTGTGAGGTCCGCCTCCATTTACAAGTGTTAAGTTAATTGACCCATCTGCAAACCCATTACAGCTAGGTTGAATTATTGAAGCATTTGAAATTACGCTTCCAGGTCCACAATCTGTGCTAGATAAATAATATTCTCCATTATTATTTGTTCCTAAATAAGAACCCCAGGCAATTCCAGCATTTGGGATACTACTGTTTAATTCTATAAGATTTAAATAGATTCCTTTCCATCCAACTGGGTTTAAACTGTCTTTTTTGTAGCTATAAACTAGATCTATGTTATTATCTTGGTCAATATCTCCAAAATAAGGAGTAGAACCAAGATTTACGCCAGCTCTAGTATTTCCTAATTGTAAAATCAGTCCATTAGCAAAATCAAGCGCATGAATTTTATTTTTGTAGTACCCATTTTCAAAATAATTTACTGAAATTACTGCTTCATCAAGTCCATTGTTATCAAGATCTAAGGCAGCGGCGGCAGCATAATTTGATTTTCCAATACTATCTTTAAACAATACTTGGCCTGTTTCTCCATCTAGCATAACTTGATAGAAATCTGAATAAGAAGGAGCTATACCTTTAAATAGTACTAAAAAAACATCTGGATTTAAATCACTTGAAAATCTTCCAATTGTAGGCGCTGCACTAGACTCTGTTCCTTGAAGTTGATAATTCCAAGTAGTAGAAAAATCACTTCCTTTAATTTTAGAAAACTTACCTCCGAACGCCTGAATAAATATATCATAAGAATTATCAGGAGTTTTATAAATCGATGCAGGAGCAATAAATCCTTTGCTAAGATCACTTGCTAATTCAACAGAGTTTGTGAGGGTATTATTTAATAAGTCGGCTAGTTGACTAGCCCAGAATGAACCTCCTAAATTTTCACCACCTGTTCCATAAAGAATCCATTGTGTTCCATTATTTTGAATGTCTGCAACAATTGGAGAACAATAAGTCTCAGCACTATCAGGAACTACCGCTTTTGCAATTAAGGCCCCATTATGACCATTCACAATCATTAAATATCCAGGTGGACGATTTGTTTCCCATTCAGGTGCAGAATGATCTCCGCCATTGCAAACTAAAATATCTGGAAAAGAGTCGTTATTAACGTCATTAATAAATTGCGGATTATAAAAATTGTACAAACCGCTATCTGCAGGATTAACACTATAGGGAAAATAATCCCAGATTAATGAGCCGTTAGCGCCATTAATTGCTAGTAATTGTGCTTGGCGACCAGTGATAAAAACATCTTTAATTCCATCGCCTGTAATATCTTGAAATATCGCGCTTCCAAAAACTTCATTTCTTGATGGTCTTTTCCACAAAAGATTTCCGTTTAAGCCATTGTAGGCCATAATTCCATTGTTGCTGTAAACACCGTCTGTTCCTCCACCGATTACAATATCAACAATTCCATCTTGATTTAAATCGCATGTTCGTGGGGATGATAAGGTAGGAATCGAGTCTGTAAAAGCTTGCCAATTATTAAGTTGAGCTATTACATTTAGATTTAAAAGAAAAATTGTTGTGAATAAAAAAGTTGATTTCATTGTGTTTTTTTTCAAAGTTAAGAAAGTTAAGAAAAATATTTATAAAAAGCTTTTCGTTGCATGTATTATTTTAACAAAAGTAACCCTCATAAAGTTCCTTATTCTTACTTTTGCAGAAACAAAATTGAATGAAAATCTACAATAATATTCTGGATACAATCGGAAATACTCCAATTGTTCGCATTAATAAATTAGCGAAAGATATTTCCGCACAAGTTTTTGCCAAGATTGAAACAACAAATCCAGGAAATTCTGTGAAAGATAGAATGGCAATAAAAATGATTGAAGACGCTGAAAAATCTGGTTTGCTAAAGCCAGGAGGCACAGTAATTGAAGGCACTTCAGGAAATACAGGAATGGGATTAGCACTCGCTTGTATCATCAAAGGATACAAATTAATTTGTGTTTTAAATGACAAGCAATCAAAGGAAAAAATGGATATTTTGCGTGCAGTTGGATCTGAAGTGGTTGTTTGTCCAACAGCTGTGGAGCCAACAGACCCTCGTTCTTATTATTCTGTTTCGAGAAGATTAGCAACAGAAATCCCTAATTCTTGGTATGTAAATCAGTACGATAATTTATCTAATAGAACTGCACATTACGAGCAAACAGGCCCTGAAATTTGGGAGCAAACCGAAGGAAAAATCACACATTTTGTTGTTGGTGTTGGAACAGGAGGAACAATTTCTGGTGTTGGAAAATATCTAAAAGAGAAGAATCCCAATATTAAAATTTGGGGAATAGATACTTACGGTTCGGTTTTTAAAAAATACAAGGAAACTGGAATTTTCGATCAAAATGAAATTTATCCATATATAACAGAAGGTATTGGCGAAGATATTCTTCCGGCAAATGTTGATTTTGATGTTATTGATTTATTTGAAAAAGTAACAGATAAAGATGCTGCAGTTTATACTCGTCGTTTGGCTCGAGAAGAAGGAATTTTTGTAGGGAATTCTGCTGGTTCAGCAATAAAAGGTGTTTTGCAATTAAAGGATAAGCTCACAAAAGATGACATTGTTGTTGTTTTGTTTCATGACCATGGAAGTCGATATATTGGAAAAATATTTAACGATGATTGGATGAGAGAGCGTGGATTTTTAGAGGAAAATTTAATTAACGCTGGAGATTTAATCGCTAAAAACAAAGAGATGCCTCTTGTATTTTTGTATTCTGAAGAATTAGTTTCACATGCGATAGCTAAAATGACAAAATATGGTATTTCCCAAATCCCTGTATTGAAAGACAATAAATTTGTTGGTTCAATTGATGATAGTAAAATCTATAAAATTTTGGTGGAACAACCTGAATTAAGAGACGCTCCAATTTCTTCTTTTATGTCTGGACCTTTTCCGGTGGTTAGCGAGGAAACAAGTATTGATGATTTATCAAAATTAATTACTGAAAATTCCGCTGCCGTTTTAGTTGAATTAGCCGATGGTAAGTTTCACATTCTTACACGCTACGATATTATATCCGCAATGTCCTAATGAAGAAAAAGATCGTTATAGATCAAATGCAACGAAGTGTTGAACTTACTTTTCC
>JBILAB010000087.1:0-7952 GCA_044354455.1 Crocinitomicaceae bacterium
TACTGAGAAGATTTTTAAAACTTTAGATTTTGGATTGATAAAGAGTTGAACAAAAAAGAGGATTAGCATTAAAAATCCAATTAAGCCATAAGAACGATAGGTATTTTTAAAAATCTCCATTTTATTGTAGGAAACTTCAATGTTCACTTGATTTTCAGTTGGTACTACTTTTTTTCCAATTTCGCGTTGGAAAGCACAAATTTCAGTCAATAAACTTTCTGCCTCAGTGAAATCATTATTTTTTGCTCCCTTATCAATTGCTGAGAGATATTTTAAGGATGTGATTGAACTAAGCGTATCAATTTTTAATAATTCCATATCCATTGGAATAAACCAAGTATTGTTTTTGTCATTTGCTTTTGGAATAATTCGCATGTATTGCCACGCAAAAATTCCTTGTAGGACCTCAAATTTTTCATTCAGCTTGATTAATTTTTTATCAAATTCATCTCTTTTAGATTCTAATTTCTGATGAGAAATTTTATATTCAGCCAACCATTTAAAATTCCCTCCTTCTGCCATTAAATCTTTTGAACTAGCATATTCTTTTAGCTTGAGTCTTTCCCTTAGGTTACTTGAAACTTGAACTATTTTCTGATCCATCCAATACTGTGGATACATGTGCATACTTATGATTACTTGCGATGCATTCAAATCCCTGAATTTATTTCCACGGTAAATTTTACGCAATAATTGATCACTTAAGGTATGAAATGGGACAATACGTCCGTCAAAATCTTGCACCAATAATTTTGCTAATTTTTCTGAATGTTCCTTGGAAACTATTCTAAAAACAGGTTTTTTAACTTTGTGATTAAAGTGTTCATTTTTGTGATCGTGTTTATGATCGTGACTTTCCTGCGCAGGACTTATAAATGAGTTCAGGCATAAAAAAACTAAGAGAATAGTTGTTAATTTGTCTCTGCGTATCTTTAATTTTTTCAATTTTTCATTTAAATCTCTAAATCGTCCTTTTGGCGCAAATAATGAAAGAACCATGCCTATTGTCATTAATAAGTAACCAAAATAGGTAACATTTGTCCCAATTGCATCATGGTTTACACTGAGTCTCGTTCCTTCTTCATTTTCTGGAGTGCTTGGATCGTCTAAATCATAGGAAGATTGAAAAAAACGATAACCTTCGTAATCCATGATATTATTCATGAATACTCGTTGATTTCGCTCGTACTTTTTTGCTTTATCAAGAATTGTTAGTTCACTTGCAAATGAAGATGGGGATTCTGACCCCGGGTATTTGTCTAATATAAAATCGCGGCATAAAATGGCAAAGGGAAGTTTTTGACGAATACTGCCATATTCCAACTGAATACTTAAGCCATTTAATTCAAAACGAGTTGGAGTTGGAATTGCACCCATCCCACCTTCTAAGCGCTTTTCAATGCTTTTTTTTCCTGATTTTACCAAAACAGTTAAATAATCTGAGCCAACATTCTTTTTTCCAGAAGAAACCAACATTTTTTTAGCATGTTTTATTTTTCTTTTGAATACAAATTGCTTGTCGCCAACTTGGTACAATGTGGTTGTTTTAAAATTAACCCATTTATTAAGCGGAATTTCTGTGAACATAGAATCAGATGGACTCTGTCCACTTTGTCTGGCTTTTTGCATTTCTGACATCGCTAAATAACGAAGTGGTAACAGTGTTTTTACCTGAATAGAATCTCCAAATTTCCGGGTTTCAATTCCTGGTGTTGCTAGTTCTTTTTCAAAAGATAAAGGAATTTCTCCCAGCATAAAAATATCATTTTCGGACAAGAAATTGGATTTCATTCCATCTGTCACAAGCTCCAAAGCTTCTTCTTTAAACTGGCTATTTATAACAAAGGAATCAATCATTTTCGATTGAAAATTGAGGTAGGAAATAGCAATATCTTTTCCAGAAAAATCATAGTTATGCTCAAAATTATTATTGGCAATTTCTGACATATAATGTTGTTCTACAAAGGTTGAATCTTCTCCAGTTTCAAGATTTTGAACACTGACTAGTAAATGTGGATCAGAGGTAAAGATAAAATCAGAAGTTTTCCCTTCTGTGATTAGCATGAGTCCATCAAAGCTATAAAAACGTGTTATTCCTGCACCAATGATTATAATTATGAAAGAAATGTGAAATGTTAACAATGCAATTTTTTCACGCTGAAACATTTTGTGTTTAAAAATATTTGAAATTAGGTTAAAACACAAATAGATTAAAAGTAATTCAAACCATGTTGCGTTATAAATAATAAGTTTAGCGCTTTGAATTCCATGAATTGATTCTATAAAAGTTGCAGCAGCAATGCTTGTAAGAAAAATTATTAAGGCCAATGAAGCCGAACGAATGGAGAAAAAAGCTGAGAGAAATTTAATAAGCATTTATTTTTTTATACAAAAATAGTCAATGTCTTTTGATAACATCAAAATCTATATCATAACTTTATTTAATACATTTTTGTTCATGGATAGATTTAATTTTTTCAAAGAAAAAAATAGTGTAAAGTCGAAGCAAACATCATTTCCTTAACTTTGTACACTTCCTATTTGCATGAAAATTTTAATTTACTGAAAATGAAATCAATACTAATCCTCGGTGCAGGAATGTCGAGTTCTTCATTAATTAAGTACCTCTTGTCACATGCCAAAAAATATGATTGGAATGTGCAAGTTGTAGATCAGGATATTGAATTAGTAAAACGCAAAATAAACAAGCATGAGCGTGGAGAAGCGCTTGCATTTAATGCTATAGATTCTGAAGAACGTAAAATTAGAATTGCAAAAGCTGATTTAGTAATTTCAATGTTGCCTGCTCGTTATCATGTTGAGGTTGCCCAAGACTGCATTGATTTAAAAGTTAATCTTATTACTCCTTCTTATATTTCAAAAGAAATGCAAGCTTTGGATGAGGCAGCTCGAAAGGCTGGAATTGTAATTATGAATGAAATTGGTGTCGACCCTGGAATTGATCATATGAGTGCAATGAAAATTATTCATGCAATTCAGAAAAAAGGAGGTGAATTGCTCAGTTTTAAATCTTTTTGTGGGGGATTAATAGCTCCAGAATACGATACTAATCCTTGGCATTATAAATTTACCTGGAATCCTCGGAATGTAGTTCTTGCCGGACAAGGTGGCTTGGCATGTTTTATTGAAAAAAATGAATATAAATACTTGCCTTATAATCGTTTATTTCAAAAGATTGACCGAATTAAAATTCAGAAATTTGGTACTTTTGAAGGCTATGCTAATAGAGATGCTTTGAGGTATAGAAAAACCTATGGAATAGATGAGATTCCAACTATTTACAGGGGAACACTTAGGCGTCCAAATTTTTGCCAAGGATGGGATGTTTTTATTGAGTTAGGAATGACGGATGATCAAACGAGAATAGAAAATAGTCATTTATTAAGCCCTAGAACGTTTCTCAACGCTTTCTTGCCATACAAGGCAAAAGTATCTGTTGAAGAAAAATTTAAATTATTTCTTCGTCCTGAAAGACACTATTTATTCCAGCAATTTGAATGGTTAGGACTATTTGAATCCAATGTATGTTTTGAGAAAACAAATGCTTCTCCTGCTGAATTATTAGAAGAGTTATTAGTAAAAAAATTAAATTTAGAGCCAGCAGATAAAGACATGTTGGTGATGTATCATAAATTCAAATACCGTATAGATGGTGTTAAATACCAAATTGAATCTTCAATGGTAAATTTAGGGGAAGATCAAATTTATACCTCTATGTCTAATACAGTTGGCTTGCCCGTGGGAATTGCTGCAAAAATGATACTTACTGGAAATTTACTTGAAAAAGGTGTAACTTTACCTATAATGAAGGAAGTATATGAACCGATTTTAAATGAGTTGAAAAGTTATGGTATTGAATTCACAGAATCTGAAAAAGTAATTAATATAATATAAGAACTATGAAAAATGAAGAAAATCAAATGGACATTGAATTGTCTGAAGAAATTGCATTAGGAATTTATTCAAACCTTGCTATTATAACACATTCACCAGCTGAAGTTGTTTGTGATTTTGTTCAGATTATGCCTGGAATGCCAAAAGGAAAAGTTCGTTCTCGAGTAATAATGACACCTCAAAATGCAAAAAGATTTTTATTTGCTCTTACAGAAAATATCCAAAAATATGAGCAGAGTTTTGGTCTAATTGATGACCCACAATCTGGAATGCCTCCAATGAATTTTGGTACTCCAAGTACAATGGCTTAAGCTTAATAGAATGCTCTCTGTTTGCATACCTGTTTACAATGTTGATGTCACAAAATTAGTTTCTGACTTGCACACGCAAATTCAGGAGTTAAATGAATCCATCGAAATAGTGTTGATCGATGATGCTTCAGATATAGAAATTAAATCAAATAATCGACTGCTCAAGGAATATTGTAAAATTATAGAATTAGAAACGAATGTTGGTAGGTCCAAAATCCGCAATCTTTTTGTTTCTGAGTGTAAACATCCAAGCCTCCTTTTTTTGGATTGTGACTCTGAAATAATTTCTTCAACTTTTTTAGCAAAGTATATTCAGGAGCTTGATAGATTAAAACCAAAAGTGCTTTTTGGGGGTAGTATTTACAGTGAACAAGGCCCTGAGAAGAAATATCTTTTGCGTTGGAAAACAAGTATAAATAAAGAAAGTAAATCAATTCAGGATCGGGAATTAAATTTTAATTGGGGTTTCAAAACAAATAACTTTATCATAGAAAAAGAATTGCTCCCAAAAATAGCTTTTAATGAAAATTTATGTGGTTATGGTCACGAAGATACTTTATTTGCTTTTGATTTATTTCGTGCTAATGTGTCCGTTATTCAAAGTGATAATTCAGTTTTAAATGCTCATTTGGATACAAATCACGTTTATTTAAAAAAAACCAAAGAAGCTTTAGCAAATTTAGTAGAAGTATTGAAAATCCTCAATTATGATAAAGAATTCATAAAGCATATTCCTTTATTAAAAACATATTTTTCACTAAAAAAGAATGGTTTTTTATTAATTTTAAAACCGATATTTTGGTGTATAAAACCTACTTTGTTTTCGTATTTAAAATCGGGGACTTTTTTCGTGTGGATGTTTGATTTGTATAAGCTAATCGAATTTTCAAGAATACATTCTGTCAAGTAAACTTGTCAACTTTTGTTTTTCATTTTCCCAATTTTCAATCTTTGCGGCCTCTAAACAATTTTCGCTCATTCGCTTTAATTCCTTAGGATGCTCTTTTAAATAATTAATTCCAGCAGCAATGGCTTGAGGAGTAACAGTAGTTATAGATATCCCAATTTGGTATTTTTGAATTAAAGATGTTATTTCTATTAATTCTGAACTTAAAATAGGTGTGCCAGCATGCATGTAGTCAAATAATTTATTTGGAAGTGCAAGCTCGTAATTCTTGCTTTTTGGCTTGTCAATTGCCAATCCAATATCTGCCAATTCAGTAAAACCCATTAATTCAGCATATGGTCTTTTTTCAAAGAAAAATACGCTGTTTTCTAAGCCCTCATGAATCACCATTTTTTTTGCCAACGGAATTACATCACCATTTCCTACAATTAACAACGAAACATTCTCCAGTAAATGCATAGAAAGAATAGCTTCTTCAACTCCTCTTTCAATATTTAACCCGCTTCCTTGAATTATAGCAGTAAAGTTATTTTTTGGAATACCAATTTTTTCCTTTTGAAGTGCTGAGATTCTTTCGTAATAAAATGGAACATTTCTTATAACAGTAATATCTTTTCCGTAAAGTGCTCTGTAAATACTAGCAATTGATTCATTTACAGTAATAATAAAGTTTAGTTTTGGAAAAATAAAGCGCTCAATTAGCAACCAGAAATAGCGAATTCTTTTTCTATTTATTAATTCTGGAGCTTCCGTAAATAACTCATGTGAATCATAAATTAATTTAGTGTTCCTAGAGAATTTCTTAGCGCAATAATTTGCTAAAAGAGTGTCAAGATCATTTGAGTATAAAACATCTTTTTTTTTGAAAAGTAAAAATATAAAAAGCCGCAAATTATATTCCATGTAAAAAAAGGCCCCTTTTTGAAAGAATAGCTTAAATCTTTTACAGGGATATTCACGGTTTTCTAAGTCAATACTGTCTGATTTTATGCGGCCAACAAGAACGACCTCAAATCCATACTCTAAAAGAGCTTTACATGTTCTATCTACACGGTTATCCGTTGACAAATCACTTGTAACTGAAACAATTATTTTTTTCATTGAGCTACTACAAAAGTAGTAAAATGACTTCCATCAAGAACTAAGCTTGACTTTTTAAATAAATTATGGCAATATTTTTTGAAAAAGACTTTGTCATACAAAAAAGTTTCGTATATTTGCAATCCGAAATTTAGGTTTCGGCTTAAAGAAACGTTCTTTATTTATGATACCAAACATTTGCCGATGTAGCTCAGTTGGCCAGAGCAGCTGATTTGTAATCAGCTGGTCGGGGGTTCGAATCCCTCCATCGGCTCATAAAGTTGGGGAGATACTCAAGCGGCCAACGAGGGCAGACTGTAAATCTGCTGGTTACACCTTCGCAGGTTCGAATCCTGCTCTCCCCACAGAAAATTTTCAAAAGCGGGAGTAGCTCAGTTGGTAGAGCTTCAGCCTTCCAAGCTGAACGTCGCGAGTTCGAGTCTCGTCTCCCGCTCAAATTCCATTGAGCGCCGGTGTAGCTCAGGGGTAGAGCGCTTCCTTGGTAAGGAAGAGGTCACGAGTTCAATTCTCGTCATTGGCTCAAGAAGAAGAAATTTATCCGTAAGACGGATTTTTTATATAGAATAAGTATTAACTAAGTAACAAAAAAAACAAAAAATGGCTAAGGAAAATTTTGATCGTTCCAAACCACACGTTAACATTGGTACCATTGGACACGTTGACCACGGAAAAACTACATTGACTGCTGCAATCTCTAGCGTATTAGCTTCTAAAGGATTGGCGCAAGTTCGTGACTTCTCATCTATTGATAATGCTCCTGAAGAGAAAGAGCGAGGAATTACAATTAACACATCTCACATCGAGTATCAAACTGTTGCGCGTCACTACGCTCACGTTGACTGTCCAGGTCACGCGGATTACGTAAAGAACATGGTAACAGGTGCTGCTCAAATGGACGGTGCAATATTAGTTGTAGCTGCAACAGATGGTCCAATGCCTCAAACACGTGAGCACATTCTTCTTGGAAGACAAGTTGGTGTTCCTCGTTTAGTTGTTTTTATGAACAAAGTTGACATGGTTGATGACGAAGAGTTGTTAGAGCTTGTTGAAATGGAAATTCGTGAATTACTTTCTTTCTATAAATATGATGGAGACAATGCTCCAGTTATTCAAGGATCTGCATTGGGTGCTTTGAATGGTGAAGCTAAGTGGGTAAAAGCAGTCGAAGATTTAATGGATGCTGTTGATACGTATATCGAATTACCTCCACGTGAAATTGATAAACCGTTTTTGATGCCAGTAGAAGATGTATTTACGATTACAGGTCGTGGTACAGTTGCAACTGGTCGTATTGAGACAGGAATCATAAACTCTGGAGAAGGTGTTGATATTCTTGGAATGGGTGACGAAAAATTAACGTCAACTGTAACAGGTGTTGAGATGTTCCGTAAAATCCTTGATAGAGGTGAAGCTGGTGACAACGTTGGTTTGTTATTACGTGGAATTGAAAAAGCTCAAATCAAAAGAGGAATGGTTATTTGTAAGCCAGGTTCAACAACACCTCATGTTGAGTTTAAAGCAGAAATTTATGTTTTGAAAAAAGAAGAAGGTGGACGTCACACTCCATTTCAAAATAAATATCGTCCGCAATTCTATTTCCGAACTACAGACGTAACAGGAGAGATTTTGTTAGGAGAAGGTCGTGAAATGGTTATGCCAGGTGATAACGTTTCAATTAATGTAAGATTAATAGTTCCTGTAGCAATGGATAAAGGACT
>JBILAB010000088.1:0-7933 GCA_044354455.1 Crocinitomicaceae bacterium
AAGTATCCATTGTTATGCATCTTACTTAAAATCAAAAGAAGACATTGCATTAAATGCGATGAGCGCAGGTTGGATGAACGAATTTGTAGAGGTTGTTCTGGGTTCTGCAATAATAATTCCAATTTCTATAGGTTATTTAGGAATTGAAGCTGTTACAGAAATGGTTTCTGGTGGTTCTGGTTTAGGTATTGGGTTTGCAGTTTTACCTAAATTATTCTCTGACTGGGGAACCTTCGGGATTTTTGCCGGTGTAATGTGGTTTGGCCTCTTGTTTTTTGCGGGAATAACATCTTCTTTAGCAATGGGGACACCTGTAATGGGCTTTTTAGAGGATAATTTTAAAATTAAACAGTCAACTGGAGCATGGATTTTCGGTGCGATTATTCTTCTTCTTGGTATTCCTTGTGTTTTGTCTCAAGATGCTTTTAATGAATATGATTATTGGGCAGGAACAATTGCACTCGTTATTTTTGCAATGGTTGAAATTGTTCTATTTGCATGGGTTTTTGGAATGGATAAGGGATGGAAAGAAATTAATACCGGTGCTGATATCAAAGTTCCAGGGATTTTTAGATTTATCATTAAATACGTTTCCCCAATTTTCTTGATAGTTGTTTTTGTAGGAGCTATTCCAAGTATTTTAGAAAACGCTACAAAAGCTACTTCAGTTTTTGGTTGGACAGCTCGATTCCTTTTAGTAGGTTTATTTGTACTTGTTGCAATCCTAGTATATATTGCAAAAAAACGCCAAGGCTCAAACCCTTATCCCGAATCAAATGATTAGTAATCTCTATAAATCCTGAAATTTTTTCTGATATGAGCACTTCCGCCCTAATTTTAATCGTTGTTACTTGGAGTTCTGTAAGTTTTGCTACAGCATATTTCTTCTATAAGATTTTAACAATTCCTTCTAAACCTGAGCACGAGTCTACTATAGAAAAGAGCGAAAAGGAATAGTTTAAAGAAATGAAATACGAAGACCCATTTGTTATCTCAAAGAGAAGTAAAAGGGGTTTGTTGGTTTTAATTTTAGCTTCCTTAGGTCTTATTTTCTTTCCTCGTGTTTACATGTTCTTTCAAAAGGAAGAAGCTTTCGTTATTAATTCTGAAAAAATTGCAGAATTTGAAAGAACACATAAGAAGTTTAAGAAAAGAAACTATTCCAATTATTATTCAAAAAAGAAAAAATACAAGGCTCCAGTTTCAAAATTTAACCCAAATAACTATTCACTTTCTGATTGGATGAACCTCGGCTTAAGTGAAAAGCAAAGTGTGGTTGTTTTAAAATTCACCTCGCGGGGCATTTATTCTGAGGAAGATTTGAAACGTATTTTTGTGATTCCAGATGTCTTGTTTGAGCTTATTCGCGATTCTGTTGTTTATCCAGAGCGATTTCAAAATTCTCCAAATCAAGAATCTTTTAAAAAACAAGCAAAACAAATAATCTTAATAAATCTAAATACTGCTGACACGACTGAATTCATGAAAATTTATGGGATCGGTGCATTTTATGCTAAACAAATTATCCGTTACCGTGAAAAACTGGGTGGGTTTTTTAAAAAAGAACAGCTTTTTGAAGTTTGGAAAATGACGACTGAAGCCTATGATAAAATAAAAGACCATGTTTTTATAAGTGAAAAAGATGTAAAAAGAATAAACATTAATTCAGTTACAATTGAAGAATTGAAAGTACATCCTTATTTAAAATGGAATCAAGCTAATTCTATTATTAAAATGCGCATCCAACGAAATGGATTCAAAAATATAGAGGAAATAAAAGAATCTGTATTAATTGATTCAGAAACGTATGAAAAACTTTTTCCTTATTTATCTTTGCACTAATTATGACATTACAAGAACGCTTAAAAGATACAATTCGCGACGTTAAAGATTTTCCAAAGCCTGGGATATTATTTAAAGATATTTCAACCATTATGTTAGATGCAAGTCTATCTAATGATATTTTAGATCATTTAGTTGAGATGTATCAGCATTCAGGAATTGATGCAATAGCAGGAATTGAAAGCCGGGGGTTTTTATTTGCTTATCCTTTGGCAATGCGCTTGGGAGTTCCATTTATCTTAATTAGAAAACAAGGAAAACTTCCCTACAAAAAAATTAGTCATTCTTACGATTTAGAATATGGCTCAGCAGTAATTGAAATTCACAGCGATGCCGTAAAAAGTGGCCAAAAAGTATTGATTCATGACGATTTACTTGCTACTGGCGGTTCTGCAGATGCAGCAGCCGAATTAATTCATAAATGTGGTGGAATTGTTTATGGATTTAATTTCATCGTCGAGCTTAGCTTTTTAAATGGCAAGCAAAAGCTTATGAATCATTCTTCTAACATTGATAATTTAATTACTTTTTAATCAGTTTAAATGAATTTTGACCTAAACGAAAATCAATTAATGATTACCCAAATGGTGCGAGATTTTGCACTTAAGGAAATTCGCCCGAATATGAAAAAATGGGATGACGAAGAATATTTTCCTGTTGAAACTATGAAGAAATTGGGCGAACTCGGTTTGCTTGGTATTTTTATTCCAGAAAAGTATGGAGGCTCGGGATTTTCATATTTTGAATATGCTACTGCACTTATTGAATTAGGGAAAGTTTGTGGAGGGTTAGGTTTAAGTGTTGCAGCGCATAATTCACTTTGTGTTGGCCATATTTATTACCATGGTTCTGAAGAACAAAAATTAAAATACCTGCCTAAATTAGTAAGTGGCGATTGGATTGGCGCATGGGGCTTGACTGAATCAAATACCGGCTCAGATGCCATGAGAATGAAAACTACGGCTGTTAAAGATGGAACTGATTGGATTCTCAATGGAACAAAAAACTGGATTACACATGGCCTGTCTGGAGATGTCCTTGTTGTTTTAGTAAGAACAGGAGAATTACTTGATAGCAATGGTATAACTGCTTTTATCGTTGAAAAGGGAACACCGGGTTTTTCAGCTGTAAAAATCAAAGATAAATTGGGAGTTCGTGCTAGCGAAACTGCAGAATTAATTTTTGACAATGTCCGCATTCCTGAAGAAAATGTAATTGGTGAAGTGGGAATGGGCTTCAAACAAGCAATGCAAATTCTTGACGGCGGCCGTATTTCTATTGCTTCTTTAAGCTGTGGTATTGCTCGTGGTGCTTACGAGGCGTCTTTGAAGTATTCAAAAGAAAGAGAGCAATTTGGACAAGCAATTGGACAATTTCAAGCGATTGGGTTTAAATTGGCAGATATGGCAACCGAAGTTAGAGCAGCTGAATTATTGACTTTTCAGGCGGCATATCGGAAAAATAATAATTTGCCATTGAGCAAAGAAGGAGCATTTGCAAAGTACTATGCATCTGAAGTTGCTGTAAAATGTGGCAATGAAGCAGTACAAATTATGGGGGCATATGGCTATACAAAAGAATATCCTGCAGAGAAGTTTTTACGCGATGCAAAACTCATGACAATCGGAGAAGGAACCTCAGAAATTCAAAAAATTGTTATTTCACGAGAAATTTTAAAATAAGAATTGTATTTAATTTAAAATAGTAGTATATTTGCCACCCCAAGTAAAAATTAAAAGTTTATAAAGTATGTTGATTATTCCGATTAAAGAAGGTGAAAATATTGATAGAGCACTAAAGAAGTACAAGAAGAAGTACGAAAAAACAAATGTCATGAAGGAATTGAGAAAGCGTAAGGAATTTGAAAAGCCTTCAATCTCTCGCCGTCAACAAGTAATTCGTGCTGCTTACAAACAAAGAATGCAGTCTGCTGAAATGTAACATTTCAGTTTATATAACGTTATAAAGGGGCTTAGGCTCCTTTTTTTATGTATCAACTTTTTCTAGATTATATCACCTTCGAAAAACGTTATTCCAATCACACAGTGATTGCCTATGAAAACGACCTAAAACAATTTGCCGTATTCTCAGATATTACTTCCTTAAATCAATTTGAAAGTCTTACATCTTCAGGAATTAGATCGTGGATTGTTGCTCAAATTGATGATGGGCTAACAAATAAGTCTGTGAATCGAAAGATTGCTACTCTGCGTACATTTTTTAAATGGCTGAGAAAAGAAGGTCGAATTCAACTCAATCCTATGCAAAAAATTCGTGGGCCAAAAAGTGAAAAACGCTTGCCTGTTTTTGCAAAAGAATCAGAATTAGAACCGAGTAAATTAAGTCCTTTATTTGAGAAAGATTTTGAAGGACTTAGAAATGAATTGATGTTTGAAGTTTTTTACCAAACTGGGATTCGATTAAATGAATTAATTGAACTTAATGAACAGGATGTAACGGATCAGTCCATAAAAGTTTTAGGAAAGCGCAACAAAGAACGGATTATTCCAATTGCTGCAGAATTGAGTAAAAAAATCACCGCTTATCGTTTGGAGAAAAAAAAATGTATCGGCGATACAAAAACATTATTCGTTCTTAAAAATGGCAATCTGATGTATCCAACTTTTGTGTATCGAAAAATTAATCTTTATTTAGGTTTAGTAACAAATTTAGATAAAAAAAGCCCCCATATTCTTCGTCATACCTTTGCTACACACATGTTAAATCGTGGTTCCGGTTTAGAAACTTTAAAAGATTTATTAGGTCATGCCAGTTTAGCGGCTACTCAAGTGTATACGCATAATTCTTTTGCGCAATTAACTGCAATTTATTCACAAGCTCATCCCCGGGGCACAAAAAAGTAAATTTATGGAACAACAAATTCACACAGTTCATTTTAAAGCAGACAAAAAACTATTGGATTTTATTCACGATAAGATTAATAAGTTGCAGCTGTTTAATCAGGCAATTACTTCTATTGAAGTATTTTTGATTCTAGAAAATGATAAGGAAAAACAAAATAAAATTACTGAGGTAAAAATTCATCTACCGGGCATAGAATTATTTGCTAAAAAACATGCAAAATCCTTTGAAGAATCGATTGATCTTTCATTTGAAGCTATCCGCAAACAAATCCAAAAGGACAAAGAAAAATAAGGATTTGTATCTATTTTCGGTTTTCTGTACTTTTAAGGTGCAATCATAGTATCTTGCTATTGAATTTGCATATCTTTGCTTTCCAAAAAAATCTATATGAGATTAGTAACTGTTGGAAGTGTTGCCTTTGATGCGATTGAGTCGCCATTTGGGAAAACGGATAAAATTGTCGGTGGCGCAGGAACTTTCATCACCTTAGCGTCTTCATTTTTTGTAAAAGAACAAGGAATCATATCTGTGGTGGGCGACGATTTTCCAGCTTCGACCTTAGAAAACATGAAAGCTAAAGGCATCGATATTCTAGGTATTCAAATTAAGGCTGGCGAAAAAACTTTTTTTTGGTCTGGGCGTTATCATAATGACATGAATTCTCGAGATACGCTTGTAACTGAATTGAATGTTTTAGAACATTTTAATCCGATTGTTCCACAAGCTTTTCAAGGTGCTGATTACTTAATGCTTGGTAATTTAAGTCCCCAAGTGCAACGCATGGTTATTGAGCGAATGGAAAAGCGCCCAAAGCTTATTGCAATGGATACGATGAATTTTTGGATGGATATTGCCTTAGATGAATTAAAGAAAACAATGGCTTTAGTGGATGTTTTAATTATAAATGATGAAGAGGCACGACAACTTTCTGGAGTTTATTCATTGGTAAAAGCTGCAAAAGTTATTCGCGCAATGGGTCCACAAATAGTAATTATTAAGAAGGGAGAACATGGTGCTTTATTGTTCCACGAAGAAAATATGTTTTATGCTCCAGCTTTGCCTTTAGAGGATGTTTTTGATCCAACAGGAGCGGGAGATACATTTGCCGGTGGATTTATGGGTTATATTGCTGCAACAGATGATTTTTCTTTTGAGAACATGAAAAGAGCGATTATTGCAGGTTCAGCACTTGCATCTTTTTGTGTTGAAAAATTTGGCACACAACGTTTGCTTGAACTTACTAAAGAAGAATTAAATACCCGAGTAAAACAATTTGTTATTTTGGGTAATTTTGAAATGAAAGAAGTATAATAAGTTATGGAAAAAATCGATTTTCAAGCTCAAATTGAGTCGCACTTAGCGGCAGATGATTTAGTTGTCTTAGGAAGAGATGTTGCTGCATTGCGCGGTTCATTTGAGGACTATTATTTGGAGATAGAACGTCAAGAGCAAGTAAAAAAAATTGAAGCTCAAGCAAAAGGCGACAAATATGAATTGCTTGATTTTCAGTATGAAAAAGACCTCTTTTATGCAGCTTACAAATCATTTCAGGAGAAACGAAAAATTCAGGTAAACCTAAAAACAACATTGGAAACAGAGAATTTAAGACTTAAACGCAGTCTAATTCAACAGTTAAAAGATGTTATTGAAAATGAAGAAAAAATAGGTTCTGCTTTTAATGCCCACAAGGAAATTCATGAAACCTGGAAAAAAATTGGAGACATTCCTCGAGATAAGCGCGAAGATATCCAAAAAGAATACTCTCGCTTAATAGAGATATTTTTCTATAATATAAAAATATACCGCGAATTAAAAGCAAATGATTACAAGCGTAATGCTCAGTTAAAACAAGATATTATTTTTAAGCTGAAGAATTTAAGAAATAGCACTTTAAATGTTAGAGATTTGGAAGCTTCACTTCGTGGTCTTCAAAATGAATGGGAGGAAATCGGACCAGTGAACAACGAAGAATGGGAGGTTTTGAAAAATAGTTATTGGGAAGCTGTTCGTTCTGTTTATGAAAAAACAAATCAGTTTTATGATGAACAAAGAAATGAATTAGCTGATAATCTTCTTAAAAAACGAGCAATTATCTCTGAACTTTCTACTCTTCTTGAAAGCACCTCAACTATAGAAAAAGCAAAAGATTGGGAGAAAACCACAGAGAAAGTTATTCAAATTCAAGCTGCTTGGAAACTAATTGGTTTCGGACCTAAGAAAGATAACGACAAAGTATGGAAGGAATTTAGAGAAAAATGCGACCTCTTCTTTTCGGCAAAAAAAGAATTTAATAAATCTATTGACTCATTAAATAGAGGTGTTGCAGATCAAAAGAGAGAATTGATAGAGCAAGCAAAATCATTTAAAGATTCTACAGATTGGAAGACGAGTGCAGAAAAAATCATTTCCTTACAGAAAAATTGGAAGTCATTGGGTTCGGCAGGACAAAAGTATGATAATAAATTATGGGCTGATTTTCGTTCTGCATGTGATGATTTTTTCACTGCAAGAGAACGTCATTTCGCTGCTCAAGATGCTTCCTTAATTGATAATCTAACTGCAAAAAATGATTTTATTGCTGGCTTACTTGAAATGAAACTTCCAGAGTCAAAATCAGAAGCACTAGCGGTTTTACGAAATACAAGCGAGCAATTTTCAACAATGGGACACGTACCATTAAAAAATAAAAATGATGTCTATGAGCGCTTTAAAAAAGCAATTGATGCAAAGTATTCCTCACTAAAGCTAGAAGCAGAAGAAAAAGATAGAATTTTATTCCAAGCAAAAATTGATACGCTAGGCTCAAGTCCTGAACGTCAAAAATTACTAACCAATGAAAAAAATGATATACGAAAGCAAATGGATGCCTTAGGAAAGGAAATCATTCAGATGGAAAATAACCTTGGATTTTTCGCTCGTTCAAAAGGTGCAGATCAATTAAGAAAAGAGGTAGAAGGAAAAGTTCAGGTTTTACAATCAAAGATTGATGGCCTGAAAAAGAAATTGAAACTCATTCCTCATGAATAGTTTTATAAATATTTTATTGCTGATCGTTACTTTCCCAACAATGCTGCTCTGTATTTTTATTGGTTTTGATTTACCAATTGAGTTTTTAAGAACTACAGCGCGAACGATGCCTTACGCTTCTGAAATTTTACTCGTTTTCGGCTTGCTTTTATTAGTTATTTCCTTACGGCGTTCAATTCGCAGATGGATGGGGGTTTGG
>JBILAB010000122.1:0-5624 GCA_044354455.1 Crocinitomicaceae bacterium
TCTGATGAAAATATTTCTGGAAGAGCAGAACTAAGCTTGTACTTTCATGCTCCCTTCGATTTACGCACAGGAGTAATTTTGAAATCAATTGATGCCCGCTTAGACATGATAGTTTACGATGGGCATTTGAAAAATGTACTAGGGTTTAAAGATATAACAGAAAGCTTAAAAACAACAACAGGAAAATTAGTTATCGGTAAAAATAATATAGCCGTAATTGAGAAAAAATTGAGCGATGTTTCATTTAAAGTACTTGAAAATAGCATTTTAATCCACGATGGAAAAATTGAAATTCCCAAAATGCTCATTGCATCTTCAGCACTAAATCTAGAGATGTCAGGTACGCATACATTTGAAAACGAGATAGATTATAAATTTGGTTTTAATTTTCGAGAGCTATTAAATAAAGAAAAAAATACAGAGTTTGGAGAAGTTCTCGATGATGGAACAGGCTTAAAAATATTCATGAGAATGTATGGAACTCTCGATGATCCAATTATTGAATGGGATCAAAAAAGTAGAAAAGAGGCATCTAAAGAAAATAGAGAGGAAGCAAAGAAAGATGCTAAATCTATCTTGAAATCAGAGTTTGGTTTATTTAAAAATGATACAACTGTAAAAATATATGTGCCAAAAGATGTGCCGCAAGAAGATTTAAAAATCCAATTTGGTCCGGCAACAAAAACTGAATTAAAAGAAGAACAGAAAAAAATTAAGAAAGATTCTAAACTAAAGAAAACACTTCAAAATTGGAAAGATCAACAGAAAAAAGAGGAAGAGGAAGGCTTTAAAATTGGAGGTTGAACAATTTAACCAAAAATTTTGTTGATTCTAAAAAAAAATATAACTTAGGTCTCTATAATTCTATTTTAAATTATCTCTCCATGATTAAAAAATTCCTTTTTTCACTTTGTATCTTATTTCTTTGCTTTAACCACCTCATTTTTGCTCAAAAAGAAGAATCAAATGTTATTGTTTGTGAAGACTTTCACATTACAAGACCACTTTTAGAAATAAATGCTGAATTTCCTGTTAATAATAGAAAAATTGAAAGGGAAATGAAGAAGAAAATGAAGAATAAAATTCTTGAGTCGAAAGACAAAAAACACAGAGATCCTCAGCATTTTGAATTTTCTTTTGAGAAAGATGGTTACGAATATGGAACAGATTCAACTATTATTCAAAAAAATGATGGCTCAAGACCTGGACCTACTCAAAAGATAAATATTGCTGGGCAATCGTCTTCAAGTCGACCAATGGACCCCTCTGGTGCAGCTGGTAATGACTACTACATTCAAATCATTAACGCTACGGTTTATAAAATTTACAACAAAAGTACTGGTGCTGTTACAACTACAGGAACTCTTGGGAATTTATGGAGCCCTGCAACTGGTAATAGTGGTGACCCAATTGTTATGTATGATCGCTTCGCAGACCGATGGTTCATGGCACAATTTGGAACGGGTAATAAAATTTATATCGCGATTTCAACTACAAGTGATCCAGCTGGTTCATATTACACTTATACATTTACTTCACCTCAATTTCCAGATTACCTAAAATTTTCAATCTGGCAAGATGGCTATTATATGACTTCCAATCAAAGCACGAAAAAAGTTTTTGCTTTTGAAAGAGATGCGATGTTAATTGGCAACCCAGCAGCAAGATCTATTTACAAGACTTTTACTCCTCCTTCTGGTGGTGGATTCTTCTGCTCAATGGCAGGTGATTCTGATGGAAATACAGGCTTAGCTCCTGCAGGAACTCCATGCCCAATTTTTTCTTATTCAGACAATGCATGGGGAGGAAGTGTAATTGATGGAATTCAAATTTATCAAATGGCTGTAAATTGGGTTCCAACAACCCCTACGGCAACATTATCATTTGTCAGTGCCGTTCCCACTGCTAGTTTTGATGGGTCCTATAATTCAAGTTGGAATGATGTTTCTCAACCAGGTACTACTCAAAAACTTGATGGAATTGGAGGAACTCTAAGCTATCGTGCTCAATGGAGAAAATGGGCTACTTACAACAGTGTTGTTCTAGCTTGGCCTATTAAAATCAGCACTACTCAAAGAAGTGTTATGTGGTGTGAATTAAGACAGGACCAAACTACAATGGCTTGGACAACTTTTCAACAAGGTGTTTTTACTCCAGATGCTTACACAAGATGGTTGGCATCTATTGCGATGGACGATAATGGAAATATTGGCTTGTGCTATTTAAAATCAGGGGCTACAACTATTTATCCAAGTTTAGGTTATACCGGACGTTTAGCAAGTGATCCACTCAATACAATGACATATGCAGAAACTATTGCTGCTGTTGGAACGGCCTCACAAACAGGTTTAAACAGAGTTGGAGATTATTCACAAACAACGCTTGATCCTGATGGCAGTACTTTTTGGCATACCGGAGAATATATGGGCGGAACAAGTACTTCACCTGCAAGAACAAGAATCTATTCTTTTCAATTAATTTTACCTACCGCAGCTCTCGTTTCTGTTACTTCCTCAGATTCAGACAATTCAATCTGTGCAGGTACTGAAGTTACTTTTACTGCTTCACCAACAAACGGAGGAACAAATCCTTCGTACCAATGGTATGTAAATAATAGTCCAGTGGGGTCAAATAGTTCAACTTTCACGACATCTTCTTTAGTAAATGGTTCTGTTGTTTCTTGTGTTATGACTTCAGACTTAAGTGGTGCAGAAACTAACCCTGCAACATCAAATACTATAACTGTATCAGTTGTTAACCCTGTTACTCCATCTGTTAATATTTTTGGAAATCAGGCTATTTGTGCTGGTCAATCTATAACTTTAGGTTCATTCTCTAGTAATTCTGGTTCTTCACCTGCATATCAATGGCTTGTCAATGGAACTAACGTAGGCACAAATATATCTTCTTACACATTCATACCTGTTAATGGAGATATTGTTAATCTTGTTTTGACATCAAATAGTACCTGTGTTACTTCTAGTACTGCAAATGCTTCACCTGTCAATGTAACTGTTAATCCTTTGCCAAGCACACCAACAATTTCACAAAATATTAATACTTTAACATCTAGTTCTGCAACTGGAAACCAATGGTATTACAATGGGATTTTAATTTCAGGTGCTACTAGCCAAAACTACACAGCAAGTTTAGTAGGTTTATACACAGTTTTAGTAAGTAATTCTCAGGGTTGTTCTGCTAGCTCTGTTGGGATAACGGTAAATGAATTTGCAGATATAGTAGAATTAGATTCTTACATTTTTACTATTTTCCCTAATCCATCTCAAGGCGATTTCAGTATTTCTTTTACTGCTTTTTCTGGAAGTAACTATTCAATAAAGATATACAATGCAGCAGGGCAATTAATCTATGAAGATGAATTAGCAAATCAAAATCAAAGTGGGAAAATTATTAAAGATATTCATCTTGGAGAACTTGCTTCAGGAGTATATAACTTATTACTTTCTGATGGTAAAACAGAGTCATCAAAAAAGATAATTATAAAAAGAAACTAACTTTACTTTTTAAGAATCCGATAGCGTTTTCCTGGCAATTGTTCTACCATATTTTTCATCTCCATTTGGAATAATAAAACATTGATTTTTGAAGCTGACATTTCCGCTTTCATTCCAATTATATCTGAATTAAGAACTTCATCGTTTTCAAACAGATTTAAAATCGTTGCTTCATCTGGTTCTAAGTTTAGCTCCAACTCTTTTTGAACTGAAACTGTTTTTGAATTCCAATTCATAAATGTTAAAAAATCGTTTGGTGAACTTATTAAATGAGCTTTTTGCTTTTTTATCAATAAATTACAGCCTTCCGATGTCTGACGACCTATGTCTCCAGGAAATGCAAAAACATCTCTACTGTAATCATTTGCCAATTCTGCTGTAATCATAGATCCTCCTCTTTCCTTACTTTCAATTACAATAGTTGCATCTGCTAGTCCAGCTACAATTCTATTTCGCATAGGAAAATTTTCTCTGTCTGGATTTGTGCTAATCATGAATTCAGTAAGTAAACCGCCATTTTCTTGTATATCTTTTGCTATTTGCTTGTGCTGCGAGGGATAAATCCGATCTAAGCCATGCCCTAAGACACCAATTGTTTGAATATTATTTTGTAAGCACAATTGATGCGCATGAATATCAACGCCATAAGCCAAGCCACTTACGACTAAAATATTTTTTTCCTTAAAGGATGAAAGTAAAGATTTTAATAGCTCTCTTCCATATTCTGTATGATTTCTCGTTCCAACAATTGAAACAATCTGTGTGTGATTTAAATCCATTTTTCCTTTTGTATAAATTACAATTGGAGCATCTGAACATTGCCTCAATCTTCTTGGATAAGTAGAATCCAAGAAAAAATGAGTTGAAATTCCATTTTTATGATTAAAATTTAGCTGTTTTTCGGCTAAATTAATTGCCTCTTCTCTTTTTAAAGCTCTCAAAAATGATTCGGTAAGTCCTGTTTGAATTTTAATTTCTTGTAAGGTGCTTTCAAAAAGGAAATTTATATTTTCTAATTTTGATAAAACTTGAGCAGCACGAATTGGACCAATGCCATTTAATTTACTAAGTGCTATTCTATAAATTTCGCTTGTTTTTGACAAAATATTCTTATTTTCGTCATATTAAGATAATGAATATTATCATTTCATTGATAACATGGCAAGGTATTTTATTTTAATTATTTTAATTTTATTTAACTCTACAGTTTTTTTTTCTCAGACAAAAGGCATTGTTTTGGATGCTTCAAATGGTGATCCAATTATTGGTTCTCGTATTCACTTATTATCTGGACAAAAATATATTACTAGTAATTCTGGTGAGTTTATTCTCAGTAATGTCAAATATCCAAATTCACTTGTTGTTTCTATGATGGGCTTTATCTCCGAAACTGTTAAACTATCAAAAGATACACTTTTAACGATTAACTTAAAAACACAAGTGCAAGAAATTAGCGACGTTGTTGTAACTGCAAGTAGAAGAAACCAAAATATAGAAGATGTACCAATTTCAATGGAAATAATTAAGCCAGAATTAATTAATAATAAAGGTTTTTCAAATTTAGAACAGGCAGTTGATCAAAGTCCTGGTGTTTACGCCATGGATGGACAAGTTAGTATTCGAGGGGGAGGAGGCTTTGCATACGGGGCCGGAAGTCGCGTTGCTCTACTTTGGAATGGTGTACCGATGATGTCTCCAGATTTAGGTGATGCAAAATGGAATGCTATTCCAATGGAACAGACTTCGCAGATAGAAATTTTAAAGGGGGCATCTTCGGTATTATATGGTAGCGGAGCGTTAAATGGAATTATTGCATTAACTGAAAAAGAACCAAGTCCAAAAGGAAATTTTTCTGCTAAAGTACAATCAGGGGTTTATGGTAATCCTAGAAGAAAATCAATGCAGTGGTGGGATAAAAACCCAACTTTTCATCTAGCGGATGTTTATTTTGGTAAATCTTATAAATATTTAGGATACACAGTAGGTGCAAATGCTTATTTAGATTCTGGTTTTCGGCAAGGAGAAAACGAAAAAAGATTTCGTTTAAATGGTTCTTTTTACTTCAAACCCAAAAGTAACTCGAAACTAAAGGGCGGATTAAGCTACAAT
>JBILAB010000089.1:0-7839 GCA_044354455.1 Crocinitomicaceae bacterium
TTACAGGATATATTTGGTAAAATTGAAGCAACTTTCAAATTAAAAAGTTGAATTGCTTGTCGGGCGTTTTGTTTGTTATTTTTCAATCGAAGATCTACAATTTTACGAAGCATATCCTCATTACTATTTCTACTTACTAACTCCAATAAATTAATAAAATAGATTTGATCGGTATTACCAGCATACATCAATATTTGGTCTTCTCTAAAATTAATTGGTAATGGATCAGAGTCATATGCTTTCATTTTCATTTGATTCGTATACCAATCAGTTCCCATTAATGAAAGATTGCAAACACGAACATCAGTTCGCTGACCTTCTACTTCTTGCAAATACCAGAGAGGGAAGGTGTCATTATCTCCATTCGTAAAAATAATTCCATTTTTTCCACAAGATTCGAGGTAATTATGAGATAAATCATGCGCTGAAGTTTTCCCACTTCTATCGTGGTCATCCCAACCTTGATAAGCCATTAATACAGGGATTACAAGTCCAATACTTCCGGCAATTATGGCTCTTTGAAAATCTTGAGCAAGTATTTTCTTCCGTTGAATAAAGTCATAAATTGCATAAACTCCAATTCCTATCCACATAGCAAAAAAGTAGAATGAACCTGCATACGCATAATCTCGTTCTCGAGGTTCAAATGGTTTTTGATTTAAGTAAACTAAAATCGCCAGACCTGTAAACAAGAAAGCCAAAAGAATAACAAGGGCATCTTTTGGTGCGCGCGAAAAATGAAAAAAGATACCAATTAGTGCTAAAATTAGAGGCAATAAGAAGAATTTATTGTTTGATGCATTGTCCTTTGTGTAATGAGGGGCAAATTCTTGGCTACCTAAACGCGCTTCATCTAAGATGTCAATACCTGAAATCCAATTTCCACGCATGTTATCTCCGTGTCCCTGAATGTCATTTTGTCGCCCTGCAAAATTCCACATAAAATAACGGATGTACATCCAATTTACTTGATATGAAAAGAAATAACTCAAGTTCTCACTAAACGAGGGCAAGCGCTTTCCATCCCTTCCGATTTCAGAGTCTGTTCCATCTGCAGGATCGTACCCTGACCATTTTTGGTAACCTTGTACATGATTTTGGTTATCTCCACTATACATTCTTGGAAAAAGCGTTCCTTGTTCATACGTGGCAACTGCATCTTTTCGAATAGATGAATTACTCTCATAGTATTTCTCCTCCATTGAGTACACACCATCGTTTTCTTTCATCCAAACAGCAGCATCTTTTTCTTCAGTAAACGCTTTCACTTCTTCATCATTTTCAGAAATCACAAAGCGGCGCAAAAAATATGGAGACAAATCTTTCCACTCATCTCTATTGGTTAATTCTGGCCCTTCCTCTGTCATTATCTCTCCTTTTTTCAAGGAATTCCAATAGTTACCATATAGAATAGGTGCTGAACCATATTGCTCTCGCTTCAAATAAGAGTGAAGTGTCACCAAGTTTTCCGGGTCATTTTCATCCAAGGGAGTATTGGCATTTGAGCGGATAACAATTACTGCAAAAGAACCATACCCAATTAGCAAGAAGATTAATCCCATGAATGAATTATATAAAATAGTGTTGCCTTTTTTACGAGCATATCTTACGAAAAACAAGCATACAGCAATTAACAGGATGAAAAAGAAAATTGTGCCTGAATAAAAAGGAAGACCCAAAGAATTTACGAAAACTACCTCAAAAGAACTTGCTAAAGAAACAGATCCTGCTATAATTCCTTCTTGTATGAAACCAAGTAAAAATATTGAAAGAAGACCGGTTAGTAAAAGCCCTTTCACAGAAGCTTCTTTGTAGACGCGGAAATAAATAATGTAGCAGATTGCAGGAATAACAAGAATTCCTAAAAGGTGAACACCAATTGCTAAACCAAGTAAAAAGAGAATTAAAATCAACCAACGATTTGGACTTTGATCCAAAGACAAAGTGCCATTTTGAATTAAGGCCATTTCCTCATCCCATTTTAGAATTGCCCAAAAAACTACAGCTGTGAACAAAGAAGCCATTGCATATACCTCGCCTTCTACTGCAGAAAACCAAAAAGAATCTGAGAATGTATAAGCAAAAGCGCCAACACCAGCAGACAGGAAAATTGCCATTTGATCACCTGAAGATAATTCACTTTTTTTACTAAGGATCATTTTTTTAACGAACAAGGTCAAGGACCAAAACATAAATAAAATGGTAAAAGAGCTAGAGAAAGCTGATAAACGATTTATCCATACTGCTACATTTTCTGGAGCAGCAAAAAAGGAAAAAAGTCTTCCCAAAACCATAAATAATGGCGCTCCAGGAGGGTGACCAACTTCTAGTTTATATGCTGCTGTAATATATTCTCCGCAATCCCATAAGCTTACCGTAGATTCTAAGGTCAATAGATAAACCATTGAAGCAACTAAAAAAACTCCCCAACCTAAAATTGTATTCCAACGTGCGTAATTTGTCATTTTATTAAATTTTCTAATAGTTATTCAAAAGCGAAATTAAGAATATTAATTTTCAAATAGCCATTTTTAGTAAGGATAACAATCAATGCTTCAATTATTTTCAGGAAAGTTTCAAAAATTTAAAATTTGTTCTTAAATTTGCCACCTAAATTGGAGTTTTCTCCAAATTTAATTGACCCATGGTGTAACTGGCAACACGTCTGTTTTTGGTACAGAAGAGTCTAGGTTCGAGCCCTAGTGGGTCAACAAGAAAAAACCCAGTATAGATAATACTTTACTGGGTTTTTTTATGTTTTTCTTAGGGGGGTAAAAGTCCCTACATATATGGAAATCAATTAATTTCTGCTTGAGAGATTAATGTAATTCTGTAGAAATACCTTCTCTATTTTTAGTATATATTTTAGTATATATTTTTGGCTATTCCCTAATTATAAAATTATTCTTAGTAATTTTTAGTGTTAAGTTCTTTTCCCATAAAGTCTTATCTAAACTGATCATTTAACGACATTACTGCTTTGTAAAAGTAAATTCACCACCACCTTGCTTTAGGATTAGAAGCTTGTCTTTTGGCATAAATTCTATTTTAACACCTGCTGCAGAAAATTCAAAGGTATCTTTTCCTATAGCATCTAATGAAAAAGACTGTTGCCCTGTTGCTTGGGCAATCAATGAGAGAGAATCTTTCGTAATAACAATTTTAATTGGCATTTCAGGATTTGAATAGGTGCCGAGGTATTTATCTAAATCCGAAGATGTTAATGCTCCAGCATAAAATGATGGTAGTGTAAATGATTTATCAAAGCAGTCGCTTAATGCTGCAATAGCAATATCATTATTATCAAATCGTGAACCGTTTGATGTCAAAGCAATTGAAGTGTTTTCTTCTGGGAATATGTAAAGAAAAGAACTAAATCCATCAATACCACCAGTGTGCCCAAATCCTTTCTTATCGTAAAAGGGGACAGGGAAAATTCCCATTCCAAAACCAGCTTCTAATTTCATCATTTGTCCTAAACTAGCAGCATTAATTATTTTTCCTTCAAATAAATTAGTTATAAAAATTAGTAGGTCTTCTGTGGTTGAAACAAGGCCTCCTGCACCCATCGCTACAGAAGAATGCGTTTCTTTCTCAAGCTCCCATTTCCCAGAATAGCGGTAGGAATAACACTCCTTCTTCTCCGGAGAAAGTTTCGTCCCTAAATAAGTATTTTTTATGCCTATAGGCTGAATAATTTTTGCTGATAAAAGCTCTTCGTATGATTTCTTATAAATTTTTTCTAGAATATACGTTAATAAAACATAATTTGAATTACTGTATTCTGCTCTGCTATTCGGCCTAAAATCGCTACCTCCTTCTTGAATTATCTCAAGCATTTCTTTTTGGGATTTGGAAGTTGTATAAT
This sequence comes from Crocinitomicaceae bacterium, assembly GCA_044354455.1. Taxonomy (GTDB): domain Bacteria; phylum Bacteroidota; class Bacteroidia; order Flavobacteriales_D; family Crocinitomicaceae; genus UBA952. Next base: position 3,869 of record JBILAB010000089.1, read on the forward strand.
AGTTTAAGTAGCTTGTATCATTTGTATAGTTATGAATTCCGCTATGGTGGTTTAATAAATTTCCGATTGTAATTTTCTTCGCATTTGTAATTTTTGGGAAATAGGGATTGATTGCCTGTTTTAAGCTTATTTTATTTTCTTCAATAGCTTGAAAAATAAGACAGGCAGTAAACATTTTAGAAATAGATCCAATGCGGTATTTTGTTAAATTATTTGAAAGTTTCCCGCTTGCTACATCATCTTTTCCTATGGATTTACTATAAATAATTTTCCCCTTTTCAGAAATAGAAAGTGATCCCATAAACCGATCGTTTATTTCTAAAAGATCAAATAAACTATCTAAAGTCGAAAATTTTTGCTTTTGCGCAAAAGAGCTTGATGAAAATAATGCGAATAAGAATAATAAAATGAATTTTTTTTTCATTTTACAAGGTCATTTAAAAAAGGCATTAGCGAATCAAGAATTGGAACTTATGGATGTTTTTGAGTGCAATACTTGTGCCTCTTGCTACAGCGCGAAGTGGATCTTCTGCAATGTGAACAGGCAATTTAGTTTTTGCAGAAATCCTTTTGTCTAAGCCACGCAACATTGAACCTCCACCAGCAAGATAAATCCCTGTCTTATAGATATCTGCAGAAAGCTCAGGCGGTGTCATTTCCAAAGCGCTGAGAATGGCTTCTTCAATTTTTGCAATTGTTTTATCCAAAGCATGTGCAATTTCCGTATACGAAACCATAATTTCTTTTGGAATCCCAGTCATTAAATCACGGCCTCTTACCGCATAGTCTGCAGGAGGATTGTCAATTTCTGGAAGCGCTGCGCCAATTTCTATTTTAATTTGTTCCGCAGTTCTTTCACCCACAAGAATGTTGTGTTGACGACGCATATATTCTTCAATATCATTTGTAAAATCATCTCCCGCAATACGGATAGATTTATCGCAAACAATACCTCCTAAAGCGATTACCGCAATTTCAGATGTGCCCCCACCAATATCAATAATCATATTTCCCATTGGCTCTTCTACATCAATTCCAATTCCAATAGCTGCTGCCATCGGCTCGTGAATGAGGTACACTTCTTTTGCTCCTGCATGTTCTGCTGAATCTCGAACAGCACGTTTTTCAACTTCCGTTATTCCCGAAGGGATACAAATAACCATTCTTAAACTTGGCTGAAATAAAGTCCTTCCTGGATTAATCATTTTTATCATTCCACGAATCATGTGCTCAGCACTTGCAAAATCAGCGATTACTCCATCTTTCAATGGACGAATTGTTTCAATTAATTTATGGGTTTTTCCATGCATTTGCTGTGCTACTTTTCCAATAGCTACAATTTTTCCTGTTTGAATATCTTTTGCCACAATTGATGGCTCATCGACCACAACTTTGTCATTCCAAATAATTAATGTGTTGGCTGTACCTAAGTCAATTGCGATTTCTTGCGTTAAAAAGCTAAACAATCCCATTTCTATTTCTTATTTCTTGTGTGATTTCTGCAGGTAAAACGCATTATTTAGTGCGAGAAATTGCATTTAAATGTAAATGTACAAAAGTTAATGTTTAAAATGTCGAATTCCAGTAAAAACCATTCGCATTTTTTTATAATTGCAATAATCAATGGATAATTGGTCTTTTAAAGACCCGCCAGGCTGGATTACAGCATCTATTCCTTCGTTATGCGCAATCTCCACACAATCCGGAAATGGGAAGAATGCATCGCTTGCCATTACTGCGCCTTTTAAATCGAAATGAAATGTTTTTGCTTTATGAATGGCTTGATTTAAGGCATCAACTCGAGAAGTTTGCCCTGTTCCACTTGCTAGTAATTGCCTATTCTTAACAAGAACAATTGTGTTAGATTTTGTATGTTTCACCAATTTATTTGCAAATAGTAAATCATTAATTTCATTTTCTGTAGGCGCATTTATAGTTTTGACTTCTAAGTCTTCATGACTTTCAGATTTTTCATCACGGTCTTGAACTAAAACACCATTCAAAATAGTTCTAAATTGTAATTTTGGCAACTTCACTTCTTTTTGAACTAAAATAATTCTATTTTTTTTAGATTTTAGAAGTTCAAGACCTTCTAGATCATATCCTGGCGCAATTAACACTTCGCAGAAAAGCTCATTAATTAATTCTGCTGTTTTTAGATTGATTTTGGTATTTGAAATAAGTATTCCACCAAATGCGCTAACTGGATCTGCTTCCAATGCTAAAACATATGCTTCTTCAATACTTGGTCTTGTAGCAATTCCGCAGGCATTATTGTGTTTTAAAATAGCAAATGTTGGACCTTCATATTTAAATTCTTCAATAAGGGCAACTGCTGCATCTATATCTAATAAATTATTATATGAAAGTTCTTTTCCATGTAATTTATCAAATACAGTATTTAAATCCCCGTAAAATTTACCTTTTTGATGTGGATTTTCCCCATATCTTAATGTCTCGTAATTGGAAATGCTCTCTTTGAAATAAGTAGTGCCTTCACCTGTAAAATATCGATGAATCAAAGTGTCGTAATGAGAGGAAACATGAAATGCTTCAGCAGCGAATTTTTTTCTTTGTTCATATGAAGTAGCACCGTCTTGACTTTTTAGGAGCTCTAACAATTCAGAATAATAGTTTACAGAAGGAATAATCACAACATCTTGGTAATTTTTTGCGGCAGCACGAATTAATGAAATTCCACCAATATCTATTTTTTCTATATTTTCTTCGTGACTTCCACCAGCTGCAACAGTTTCTTCGAAAGGATACAAATCAACAATTACCAAATCAATTTCGGGAATTCCATGTTTTTGGATTGCTTCCTTATCACTTTCTAGCTTGCGTCTATTTAAAATACCTCCGAAAATCGTAGGGTGCAGTGTTTTTACTCTTCCGCCAAGTATTTCAGGAAAATTTGTGAGCGATTCAACAGAAACTACTGGGACTTTTAAAGATTCTATAAAGGACTGTGTTCCGCCAGTTGAATAAATAAGCACCTTGTTTTTGTGGAGTTCTTGAACAAGTTCTGCCAAGCCTTCTTTATAGTAAACAGAAATAAGTGCTGATTTGATTGATTTTAAACGGCTCATGGAAAGTAAAAATGAATGTCAAAATTACCATAAATTTTTTGCTTTTAGTTTCCAATTATCAATTTTAGAGGAATTATTTTCTGCTTGTTAATAGCTTTAAAAATATTTTGGTAGCAATACTTGTAAAAACAGAAAAAATCTTTAAATTTGCTCCCCCTATCAAAGGGATTTTCTTTTAAACGTAAAGAAGATGTTTTGAAATATAAGCGAGAGTAGCTCAGTTGGTAGAGCACGACCTTGCCAAGGTCGGGGTCGCGGGTTCGAATCCCGTCTCCCGCTCGTCGATTGCTCGAGTGGTGGAATCGGTAGACACGCCGGACTTAAAATCCTGTGCCTGTATGGGCGTGCGGGTTCAAGTCCCGCCTCGAGTACAAAGCCCTAACTTAATTGTTGGGGTTTTTTGTTTTTATGAAACTTGTCAATTGGCTTCCACCTTTGACTTGTAGCGAAATCTCGAGTGTTTTTAATGCTCGAGATTTTTAATTTTATTTTAGGTTTTTCCAAACATTTTGCAAAATGTTGAAGAGTAATTAGTTCTTGTTTTTTAATAGAAATAGAATTTGATGTGGATGTTGCTAAAAAGAAATTGGCGGTTTAAATGTTTATTAAAGTTTTGCTTAGTGAAAGTTTGATGGTGGCAGACATCTTTGTAATTCGATAATCTAAAATATTAGAACTGTACTATCTGTCATACTGTCATAGCAACTATTTTATTTAACTCATCTATACTAAAAGTGAAGCCTTATTACTTTTCAGATGTGATAGCAGAGAATAAAAACTCTCGGTTCATGCGGGCAATATTTTCTAAGGAAATTCCTTTAGGACATTCTATTTCACAGGCCCCAGTATTGCTACAATTTCCAAATCCTTCTTCATCCATTT
>JBILAB010000090.1:0-7759 GCA_044354455.1 Crocinitomicaceae bacterium
AAAGATGATATTTCTGGAGCGGATGTTGCGCGGGTTTATTACGAAGAAAAAGACTTAGATCGCATTCGCATATATTGTGAAAAAGATGTAATTGCACTTATTCAATTATTTCTAAAAATGAAAGGTGATAGTTTAATTTCTGAGGGAAATATTCATTCTGTCTCGACCGAATAATTATTTTACTGTCTTTGATAATTAGTAAATGACTGTATCTTTGTCGCATGAAAATTCGATTGCTACTTTGTCTTTTATTGCCCCTTGTAGCAGTAAGTCAGAAAATAGTATCTGCCAATCGGATTACTGAAAAAATCTCAATTGATGGATCTTTAAACGAAACGGGATGGAAATCAGCAGAAATAGTTTCAGATTTCATTCAACTTAAACCAATTCCGGGAGCAAAATCTAAAAAAGAAACAGAGGTACGTGTTCTATATGATGATAGAGCAATTTATTTCTCGGCTATTTGTTATGACAATCCAGATTCAATTTCTCGCGTTCTTTCTGCTCGAGATGATTATAATTCTAATTTGGATTTATTTGGAATTTTTATTGATACATACAATGACGAACAAAATGGATTTTTCTTTGGTGCGACAAGTAGAGGGGTACAATTAGACGCTAAAATTTTTGCCTCAGGCTGGGATGATGCATTAAATTTAGTTTGGCAGAGTTCTGTAAAAATAGTTGACGATGCTTGGATAGTTGAAATTGAAATTCCATTTTCCTCTTTGCGCTTTCCTAAGAGTGAGGTGCAGGATTGGGGCATTAATTTCGGAAGAGATATTAGTCGTTTTAGAGAAGAGACTTTTTGGACTGAAGTGAAACCAGATCTTGAGAATTTTTTACTTAATAGCGGAGATATTAAGGGTCTAAAAAATATTGATCCACCTCTAAGACTTGCTTTAATGCCTTATTTATCGTCTTATTTTGATCGTGTTCCAACTGAAAATTCTTTTAATAATTCAGGCTCAATAAATGGCGGTTTAGATATTAAATATGGCTTAAACGAAGCATTTACTTTGGATCTTACTTTAGTTCCAGATTTTGGACAAGTAGTTTTTGATCAGAATGTTTTGAATTTAAGTCCTTTTGAGATACAATTCAATGAAAATAGGCAGTTTTTCATAGAGGGAACAGAGTTGTTTAACAAAGCAGGACTTTTTTACAGTCGAAGAATAGGTGTACAAGCTCCTTATGAAGTTGGTATTTTTTCTTTAAATAAAAATGAAACCCTTGAAGAAACTCATGCTCCACCGCAGTTATTAAATGCAAGTAAGTTATCAGGAAGATTAAACAATGGACTTGGTATTGCTTTTTTCAATGCTGTAACGATGGAACAAAAGGGTTTTGCATTTGATAGTAGTTTAAATTCAAGAAGGGAAGTTCTTGTCTCTCCACTTACGAATTACAATGTTTTTGTTTTGGATCAAAATCTAAAGAATAATAGTTCTCTTACTTTCACTAATACAAATGTTTTACGCGCAGGCTCTACCTATGATGCAAATGTTTCAGGTTTAAATTTTAGATTGAATTCAAAAGACAATAATTATTATATGAATGGAAATTCTGCGCTTTCCGCTAAAATTTCAGAAAAGAATGAATTTGGCTATTCTTACTCATTGAATGCAGGAAAACAGAGAGGGAATTTTATTTATGGTTTAAGTTACTTGGAAGAATCGGATACGTATGATCCAAATGATTTAGGTTTTAATTATAACAATAACCGAAGGGTTGGAGATATTTCTTTTTCATATAGAAATTTTAAACCAAAGTGGCAGAAATTAAATAAAATATCCTTGAGTACATCTGCGTCTATCACAGGATTATATAATCCCAATCGCTTTACAGGTGCTTATGTTAATTCTTCTTTTGTACTTGTTTTTAAATCATTTGACGCATTGGGATTAAATTCAAATTTAGCACTTGTTGAGAGCTATGATTTTTTTGAGCCTAGAAAGTGGGGAAGTTATTTTATTCGTCCAGTTGCATCAAATTTTGGAGCATGGATTTCATCAAATTATCAAAAACGTTTTGCCTTTGATTTGAGAGGAGATTACACCTTTGTTGATAGAGCAGATTGGAATGAATGGAATTATAATTTTAGTCCTCGTGTGCGTATTACAAATTTCCTGTTCTTAAAATATAATTGGGAACAAAATTTTGAGCTAAATAGTCAGGCATACGCTGTGCAATTTGAAACGCCCGCTGAAAGCATTCCGGAAATTATTTTTGGTAAGCGCGATAGAATTAATACCACACAAGCTATTTCTGTGGATTACATTATCACAAATCGAATGAGTATGACATTTCGCTTAAGGCATTACCGCTCTTCAATTGAATACGAGTCTTTTTTCTCGCTCAATGAAAATGGTAGATTAAGTCCACTTGATACTTATTCGGGTTTAACAACCAATGGAAATTCTGCATACAATATAAATTACAATGCTTTTACAATTGATTTACAATACCGTTGGGTTTTCATGCCTGCAAGTGAGATAAATTTAGTGTGGAAAAATGCTATTTTTAGTTCTGATAATCGTGTCAATGAAAGTTATTTTACCAACCTGCAAAACACCTTTGAAAACGGCCCCATGAATAGTTTTTCGTTTAAGATTATCTATTGGCTAGATGCGTCTAAGTTAAAAAAGAAGAAAACAACTTAGAAAAATCGCTTTTGAACAAGAGTTGCTATTTGTACAGCATTTGTTGCCGCTCCTTTTCTTAGATTATCAGCTACAATCCAAAGGTTTAATGTTTTTTCTTGGCTTTCGTCCCGACGAATTCTTCCGACAAAAACATCATCTTTTCCTTCAGCATATTTTGGCATTGGATAGGTATTTGTTGTTGGATCGTCTTTTAAAGTTACTCCAGGCATTTCGTGTAGTAATTTACGAACTTCAGTCAAGTCAAATTCATTTTCAAATTCAATGTTTACCGCCTCAGAGTGTCCTCCAACAACAGGAACACGCACAGCAGTAGCGCTTACATTTATAATAGGATCTATAATTTTCTTAGTTTCATTTGTCAATTTCATTTCCTCTTTTGTGTAGCCATTTTCTAAAAATGTGTCACATTGTGGAATACAATTTTTATCTATTGGATAATGGTAAGCCATTTCACCTTTCAGGCTTTTTCTTTCGTTTTCCATTTGTTCTACCGCCTTAACACCAGTTCCAGTAATGGATTGATAAGTAGAAACAATGACGCGTTTTACACCGTATTTCTTATGTAGCGGTGCCAAAACTAAGACCAATTGAATAGTACTGCAATTTGGATTTGCAATGATTTTATCGTTTGCACTCAAAATTTCCCCATTAATTTCAGGCACTATTAATTTTTTTGTGGGATCCATTCTCCAAGCTGAAGAATTATCAATAACAGTTGTTCCGACTGCTGCAAATTTTGGAGCCCATTCTAAAGATGTTTCTCCACCAGCAGAAAAAATAGCAAGATCAGGTTTCATTTCAAGAGCAGTTTGTAATCCAACTAAGGTGAATTCAAGTCCGCCAAATAAAATAATATTCCCTACAGATTTTTCTGAAGCAACAGGAATCAATTCTGTGATTGGAAAATTTTGCTCTCTTAGAACTTGTAAAAGCACATTTCCAACCATTCCTGTGGCACCAACAATAGCAACTCTCATAGTTTTATGATATTTTAGATACAAATTTAGCATTTATTATCTTTTTCAAACTTATATATTACCGCAAATTTTCTAGTATATTTGGAGTAAAATAAATTCATTGAAACACTATTTTTTAATACCATTCTTACTCTTTTTTGGAAGTGTTCATTCTCAAATCAATGAAGATTTTACAGATGGTGATTTTATAAATAACCCGATTTGGGTCGGAACTAACACGGATTTTATCGTAAATATGCTTGAACAATTACAAGTAAACAATACACTTGGTGATACTTCTTATTTGACAACACCACATGGTTTAACTACACTTGATAATAAAGAATGGCGATTTTTGGTAAAGCAATCTTTTTCTCCTTCTTCTATTAATTACGGAAGGGTTTTCCTTAGTGCTGATAATTCGAATTTAACCTTGGTTCAAAATGGCTATTATTTGCAATTTGGAGAAGCACTTGCCCTAGATGCAATCCGCTTGTTTAAAATGGTGAACGGCATTTCAACTCAAATTTGTGCAGGTCCAGATGCTCAAATAGCAAATAGTTTTGCTGTTTCTGTTAAGGTAATTCGTTCTTCATCTGGATTGTGGTCAATTCATACAGATTTTACGGGAGGATCAACTTACACTGAAATTGCAAGTGGAAATGATGCTTCTAATTTAGTTGGCACCCATTTTGGAATGCTGTGCGTTTATACTTTGAGTAATGCAAATAAATTTTATTACGATAATATTTATGTTGGAAATGAAATAGTTGACTTAAGTCCCCCAGTATTAGTAAGTGCAACTGCAATTTCAGCACTTCAAATTGATGTGCTATTCAATGAAGCGATTACAAGCTTAAGTGCTGAGAATACAAATAATTATGATATTCTTCCATTTCAGAGTGCAGCAACAGCAGCAATTGATTTAATAAATCCCGCTTTGGTTCATATTATTCCTCTTTCTCCGCTTCAAAATGGGATAAGCTACACGCTTCTTGCAAGTTCAATTTCAGATTTAGCAGGAAATACTGCAACGAATAATCAAAGCGCTCAATTTCAATATTTAGTCGCAGATTCAGTTGTAATAGGAGATGTTATCATCTCTGAATTTTTTGCTGATCCCACACCGGTAATTGGGCTTCCAGAAATAGAATATGTTGAGATTTATAATAAAAGCTCAAAGTTTTTTAATCTTCAAGGTTGGAAAATTGGTGACGCCTCTTCTGAAGGAACCATTGGTGAGGCTTGGTTACTTCCAGGTGAATATAAAATCTTAACAGCAACAGCAAATGTCCCTGAATTTACATTAAGTTCAGCAGTTGGTACAACTTCTTTTCCAAGTTTAAACAATGCCGGTGACGATGTTGTCTTAAAAAATAATACTGGACTAATCCTAGATAAACTAAGTTATACAGATGATTGGTACCAAGATGAGATAAAAAAAGATGGTGGCTTTTCTCTAGAACTTATTAATCCAAATGATCCTTGCTCCGACCAAGACAACTGGATTGCATCAAATTCAAGCTCAGGGGGCACTCCGGGACTTATCAATTCTGTATATGATGTTTCAATTGATATGGAAGGACCAGAAATAGATTTAGTTCTTGCTTTGGCACCAAATTATTTAGAATTCTATTTTAATGAAGGAATGGATTCATCATCTTTAGCGCTTTGCACACTTACTTTTGACCCAAGTCTAACAGTACAAAATAAATATATTCAAGGAGCTTATCCATCTATGATGACAATTCAGTTGAATGAAAATATTATGCCTTCTCAACTTTACAATTACACTATAAATCCTATCTCAGATTGCTGGTTGAATAGTATTGGTTGGAATGGAGAATTTATTTTGCCGGAACTACCACAGAAAGGCGATGTAATCATCAATGAGATTTTACAAAATCCCAAAAACGGGGGGCAAGATTGGGTTGAATTATACAATAACTCCAATAAAGTAATCAATCTAAAAGATTGGCTCTTTGCAAATTTTGACGATGACACTATCTCAAATTTTAAGTCTATTTCTAGTAATTATCTTTTGAAACCAAATGATTTTGTTGTTTTAGGAGAGGACTCTTCTTTTGTAAAACAAACCTATCCTTTTTCGGTGCCAGGAAAATTTCTATATGCTGAGTTACCAAGTTATGATAACGATTCTAGTACAGTTTATATTATTTATAATTCGGAGGTAATAGATCAGGTTTCTTATTTAGACACTTGGCATTTTAATCTTTTAGACAATACAGACGGAGTTTCTTTAGAACGTATTGACCCAAATGGCCTATCGAGTAGTTCATTTAATTGGCATTCCGCAGCTGAATCAATTGGTTTTGCTAGTCCAGGAAGAAAAAACTCTCAGTATTTACCTGCATTAACAAATGGAAATTTTAATTTATCAAGTGAATTAATTTCACCAGACAATGATGGTTACCAAGATGTTGTTCAATTAAATTACCAGATGAGCGAGGCTGGAATGCTTGGAAAAGTAACGATTTATGATGACCGGGGTCGTTTAATTCGCACGATATGTTCAAATGAATTATTAGGTACAGAAGGCACACTTTCTTGGGATGGATTAACAGATAACTTTGTTAAATCAAGTATTGGAGTATATGTTCTATTTTTTGAGGCTTTTTCAACAAATGGTAGTTTATTCTTTGCCCAAAGAAAAGCGATTACTGTTGCAGGTCTTTTATAAATTTACATGCTAAGTATGAAATTTCTATATGCTTTAGACTTGCGCTATGCCATCAGATAAGCAACAATTTTCTCCAGGATCTAAAAATTGGATTCAAAAATACTTTCAACTACTTGAAAATAAGGTTTTTTCTCTTGAATCTATTTCTGAAAATCACCAAAAAGAGGAGAGTTTTAAAAGTTTAGCTAGTAAAACAGGTTTGATTTATGGAGTTCCAACAAGTTTTATTTATTTCAGTAATATAAGTACCGACAAGTACACAACTGAAGAAAAATTAAAATTACTTCTTTTTGAAGCATTGTTGTATTCTTATTTGCAAAGCACAAAAGCGCCATTTGATAAAAATAGCTTCCTCCAATTACTTCATTCTTTTTATTTTGAAAAAGAACAATCAAATTGGTTTAATAAAGTCTTTAAATCTTCCGCCGTCGCACAGTTAGAAATTAAATTATCCAATCGAATACGTGTTGAAACTACTATTTTTGAATCGAATTATTGGCTCAATTATTTATCAAATTGTTTTGTTTTCTTGGATGTAATTTTGTTTCAAGAGTACTTAGACAAAAAGATCGCCTCCTTAGATTCAGAGTATTCAAACTATGTCTCTTTTGTAATGAAGGGGATTATTTATATGGCACATTTAGACTGTAAGATTGAAGATAATGAACAACGCTTATTAACTCATTTTTTGAATTGTTCTCAACTTGAAAAAGATGCTAAATTAAAAATGGAATTCTATATAAATAATGGAATTAATAAAAGTAATTTTAATAAATCAACTATTCAGAATCCAATTTTACAAGGAATTACATTTGAATTGGGATTGTTAATAGCTCATAAATCTCCTGAATCATATTTAGCAGATAGAAAGTATCATTATGACTTTGGTGGTTTTTTGTGTTTATCAGAAAAAGATATAACTGAAGCAGAATTACGTTGCGATTTATTTTTACTCAAAAAGCAGGAAGAATCTTCGCCTTTTTATTTTGAATCAAGATCTTCTTTAGCTTTTCAGGGTTTTTCAAATCGATGGATTCGAATTTTAGGGCGAAATAAAGATAAGTTAATTTCAGAATTAAAAGAGAGCAAAGAATTAGTTGCGTTGATTCAAAAATCTACAACAAAAGAATTGACAAAAGAGGAGAAAGAAATGGTAAAAAATCAATTTATGGATATTCTAAAATCTGTTCCTTCGATTGGAATTTTTTTATTGCCCGGTGGCGCTTTATTATTACCTTTAATTTTAAAAATAGTCCCAGATTTATTGCCTTCATCATTTAAAGAGAATCAAGTCGATTAAGAAAAGAATTAAGTTATGAAATGTACTATCCACACCTATTTATTGAACGATTTATATTCTCAAGAATTAGCCGATTCTCAAAACAATGGAGAGCAAACTCCTGATAACAAAAAGTATGATTGGGAAGATGAAATGA
>JBILAB010000091.1:0-7711 GCA_044354455.1 Crocinitomicaceae bacterium
ATTTTTCATGCTTTAGATCCAGATGTTTTTATCGACATGCATGTTTCAAATGGAGCAGATTACCAATATACATTGACCTATATTTCTTCGATGAAAGAACGAATGGCTCCTGAAATAAGAAATTTATGTTATTCGGAGTTACTTCCTTATTTAAGGAAATCATTAAAATCTAAAAAAATAGATTTGTTTCCTTATGTCGAATTAAAAGGTGAAACTCCAGCACAAGGAATATACGCTTTTAATGATTTACCACGCTACGCAATGGGCTATGCTTCTTTGTTTAATTCTTTGAGTTTTACAGTAGAAACTCACATGTTAAAACCATTTCCTGAGAGAGTTCAAGCGAGTTTAGCATTTATGGAAGAAGTATTCAAGTGGACCTTTGAAAATCAAACAAAGATTGAGCTTTCGCGCAAAAGTGCATTTAAGTATTTTGAAACTCAAGACTATTTTAAGTTCAATTACAAACTCACTGAAAAACCAGATTCAATTCTTTTTTTAGGTTTTGAACATGATTTTCCTATCGATGAAACAACAGGTTTAAAACGCCTTCGTTACGACAGAACAAAACCTTACGCTAGAAACATCCCACATTTTGCAAATTATTTTCCACAAGATTCAATTAGAATTCCAGAATATTATGTTGTCGGTGCGCAAGAAAAAGAAGTTATTGAGCGCTTAAAGTTCAATAAAATTTACTTTACAACTGTTTCAAAAGAAAGTAGTTCTCTACTAAACACCTTGGTTGTAAAAGATTATAAAAGTCTCTCAAAACCATATGAGGGGCATTTTAAACTCAGTGAAATAGAAATTAAGTCAAGTCTTCAAACTATAAAATTAAAACCGGGGGATATTTTAATTCCGAGTAAGCAAAAAGGCTCTAATTTTATTCATTCAGTTCTTCAAGGTCGTGCAGAAGATTCCTATCTTTCATGGAACTTCTTTGATTCGTATTTACAACAAAAAGAATACTTTTCGAATTATGTTTTTATTGAACAAATTTCTCAGATATTAAATGAGAATCCGCAGTTAAAAAAAGAATATGAAGAAATGAAAGCTGTGGATGAAAAATTTCGGAATTCAGAATGGGATCAATTGTATTTTATTTACTGTAGAAGTCCTTATTTTGAGCAAACATTTATGCGTTTACCGATTTACTATAAGTAGTTAGTATCCAACTTTAGTTCTTACGCGTTTTAATACTTCATCTGCAACTAATTTTGCTTTTTCTGCGCCAATTCTTAGTGCTGTATCTATTTGTGATTTATCTGCCATCAACGCAGAAAATTTTTCTCGGGGTACAGCAAATTTTGTGAGAATTAATTCAAACAAGGCTTGTTTTGCATGTCCATATCCGTAATTTCCTGCTAAGTAATTTTTTCGCATTTGATCTGTTTCACTTTCATTGGCAATTAATTTGTAGAGGGCAAAAGTTGCACATTTACTTGGATCTTTTGGTTCTTCCAAAGGTGTGCTGTCAGAAACTATTGACATGATTTGTGTTCGCAGTGCTTTTTCGGGAAGTAAAACATCGATATAATTCCCTCTTGATTTACTCATTTTTTCACCATCTGTTCCTGGTACAAGCATCGTATCTTCCTCAATTTTTTCCTCAGGCAGGATAAATGTTTCTCCGTATTTTAAATTAAAGCGATTTGCAACATCTCTGGTCATTTCTAAATGCTGCTTCTGATCTTTTCCCACCGGTACAATTGTAGCATCATAGAGAAGAATGTCAGCCGCCATTAAAATTGGGTAAGTGAAAAGTCCACCATTTACATCATCCATCCGATCTGCCTTATCTTTAAAACTATGCGCTAACGACAAACGATTGAAAGGATAAAGACAGAGTAAATACCACATTAATTCACTTACTTGAGGAACATCACTTTGTCGATAGAAAACAGTTTTATTTGTGTCTAAACCAAATGCAAGCCAAGTTGCAGCAGTTGCATAGGTATTTTCTTTTAATTGTGCACTATCTTTTATTTGTGTGAGCGAGTGCATATCGGCGATAAAGAGAAAAGATTCATTTTCAGCTTCCTTGGCTAATTTTAATGCAGGAATTATTGCACCAAGAATATTTCCAAGGTGTGGAGTTCCTGTACTTTGAATTCCTGTAAGTATTCGCGGCATTTTATAGTTTTTTTTCAAAAATAAGTATTAATACTGAATGCTGATAGTTACATTTTGCCAAATTTAGCTATATTTGGACATGCACAAAGTCTTTGGAGTTCTCAGTCTTCTTTGGAAACTTTACATTGCAATTATTTTTTTTATAATTGCTATTCTCATGTATCCTTTCTTTTTAATTGTTTTGATTCGCCCAACTTGGAAAAAGAAAAGCTTTAAACTTTTTATACTTTGGAGTTGGATGATGCGTATTTTGTGTTTTTACAGAGTTAAAACCATTGAATCTGCTCAATTACCGGAGGGACCTTATGTTATTGTGTCTAATCATACTTCTTATTTAGATATTTTCTTCATGCATTCGATTTTACCAAAATCCCCTTTTGTTTTCTTAGGAAAAAGTGAACTTTTACACTATCCAATAATAAGAACCTACTTTAAAAATTTAAATATTCCTGTTTACCGAAATGACAAAAGAAAATCTGGTCAGGCATATTTACTTTCTGAGAAAGCTGTAAAAGAAGGTTGGTCGCTTGTTATTTTTCCTGAAGCAACTATTTCGAATGTTGACTGTCCCAAAATGCTTCCTTTTAAACATGGAGCTTTTAAATTAGCAAAGACTCTAAACATCCCAATTTTACCCTTAACTTTTACAAGTAATTACAAGCTGTTCTCAGATCCCACAAATATACTTGGCCCAGCACAACCTGGAGTTTGTCGTTTGTATATTCACCCATATATTTCTGTGGAAACGATTAGTAAATTAGAGGTTTTAGAATTAACTCAAAAATGTTTTGATATAATAAATCGCCCTATTTTAGAAGAATTCCCACAATTTAAAGATTGATTTTCACTAAATTTGCACCATGGACATAAGTACTGAAACGATCGATCATCTTGCTCATTTAGCACGACTTGAATTTAAAGGGGCAGAGAAGGCAGGGATAAAAGCCGATTTGGAAAAAATCATTGGTTTTATGGATAAACTTCGCGAAATTGATACTAAAGATGTTGTGCCTTTAATTTTTATGTCTGAAGAAGTAAATCGTTTGCGTGAAGACGTTCCTCAAATAACGGTTACACACGAAGAGGCTTTAAGAAATGCCCCGAAAAAAGACTCGGATTATTTCCGTATACCAAAAGTATTGGACAAATAAAATGAAAGTAAGTGGTTTTACTTTTATTAGAAATGCACTAAAATACGATTATCCCATTGTTGAAGCCATTCAATCTATTCTTCCAATCTGTGATGAATTTATTATTGCAGTTGGAAATTCTGATGATGATACATTGGCCTTAATTCAAAAGATAGATTCAAAGAAAATAAAAATTATCCAAACGGTTTGGGATGAAACATTGCGTGCTAATGGAGTGGTATTAGCTATTGAAACAAATAAAGCATTTAAAGCAATAAGTCCCGATTCAGATTGGGCTTTTTATATACAAGGAGATGAGATTGTACATGAGAAATATTTGAATTCTATTCAACTAACTATGCAGAGATATGTTTCTGATCATGAAGTTGACGGATTACTTTTTGATTACAAGCATTTTTATGGTTCCTATGATTTTATCGGATCTTCGAATAGTTGGTATAAAAAAGAGATTCGAATAATACGAAACAACAAGCAAATTTACTCTTTTAAAGATGCACAAGGATTTAGAAAAGGAGCTAACGAAAAATTGAAAGTTGTTGCTGCAAATGCATTTATTTATCACTATGGTTGGGTTAAAGATCCTCGTTCAATGCAATTTAAACAGGAAGACTTTAGTAAGCTTTGGCACAATGATGAATGGATTTCTAAAAATATTGAGATTGCAGAAGTATTTGAATACGAAAAACACATTTCTCAATTAAGTCGTTTTGACGGTGATCATCCTTTAGTAATGAAAGATCGTATTCAGTGTTTAAATTGGAAATTTGAATACGATATCTCCAAAAACAAAAGAAGTTTTAAGGATTTTTTAAAGGATAATTTGCTACTTATCGGTCTTAATTTTAACTATAAAAATTATATTTTTTTAAGAAGGAAATAAGATATTAATTCTTTAAGCTCTTTTTCCAAGCTCAATAAGCTCTAAATCATGTATTTTATCTCCAGTAATTGAAAAACGTAAAATAGTTTTTACAGCATGAAAACCCTTGTAGCCGCAGGCGCCAGGATTCATCCAAAGCATATTGTGTTTTTTATCCATTTGGACTAAGGTCATGTGAGAATGACCACAAATAAAAAGATCTGGTGCGCCATTGAGGCTTAATTCTTCTTTTGCGGGAAGTGAATATTGATAAGGTTTTCCACCAATATGAGTAATCAGAACATTTACTCCTTCAATTTTAAAACGCAAAAATTCTTTTGTTTCCTGCCTAATTTCATGGTTATCGATATTTCCCCAAACTGCCCGTGTTGGTTTAAAAGCTATTAGTTCATCTAAAACCTCTATGCTTCCAATATCTCCAGCGTGCCAAATTTCATCAACATTACAAAAATATTCCTTGATTTTTGGATCTAAATAGGAGTGAGTATCAGAAAGTAGACCGATTTTTTTTGACACAGAGAATTAATTTAAAAAATCCAGAACTGCGCAAAAAGATGCTTTTTTGTGACGGCTAAAACCAATGCCTATTTTCGTGAGTTCACTGTCTAAGCAAGCTTGCCGATGTCCTAAACTTGGAACTTCATGATCTACCAAGAGTTGCATGGCAATATCTTTGCCTGTTTCCATATCGTAAGCAATACATTCGGCATTGTAAAATCCTTCGCATTTTTTTCTGTCGTGTCCCATATATCCCGATGAACCTTGTTCTAAAGCGAAGCAAATCGCTAATTCTTTCAATTCTTCATTATAAATCAAGGCATTCATGGGTTTTATAGTTTTTAAGTCACTCAATAAAGATTCTTTGTAGGGAGAATCTTCAAGGTATGCACCGTATTTTTCTGGTCCGAAGTAGGGTAGAACTTCAATTTTTGCAAATTTTAATGGGAATAAACGTGCTAGATTGATGTATAGGATTGCTTCCTTTTCAATATTTGATAAGTCATCTATCAAGATACAGGTATTTGCTTTTGCTAGTTCTTGCTCGGACCAAGTTTGAGAAAAAGAATACTGTGGAGAAATAAGAATAAAAAGAATAAGAAAAAGTCTAGTTTTCATTTTAAAGTTTTTAATCAATAACTTTCAAATTAGCAAAACGTAACAAAACAGTTTTACTTCCATGATGTGGAAAAAAAATTATTGCTTTTTTATCTGCACCACTTCCTTCGAGTTGTGTTATTTTTCCTTTTCCAAATCGCTCATGTTCAACATTGTCACCTACCATTAAATGTAAGCTATCCGTATTTTTAGGGGGTAATTTATTTATTTCATTTAGTGACTTTAGATTTCCGGGAACACTTCCTGTTTGTCTTGACAAGCCATTAGAAAATGATCTCTCAAAATTACCATTCATAAGTGATCTTCCAGTTCCGCGAGGAGGAGAATCAAAAGTCAAATAATTAGGGTCTATTTCATCAATAAAGCGACTTGGTTCACAGCTAACTACTTGTCCCCAAGTATAGCGAGAACTTGCATACGATAGCGAGCAAGAAATCATTGCTCGGGTTACGGCAACATAAAACAAGCGACGTTCCTCCTCCAATTCAGATCGAGTATTTAGAACCATTTGTGAAGGAAAGAGGTTTTCTTCTAGTCCAACAATAAAAACATATGGAAATTCCAATCCTTTGCTTGCATGAATTGTCATTAAAGAAACGTGGTTACGTTCTTCTGTTTTATCTTGGTCAGCATCTGTCAAAAGAGCAACATCAATCATAAAATCTGCTAAGGATTTAAATTCATCGCTTTCCGAAGTAGTCACAAATTCCTGAATTCCTGCTAATAACTCCTCGATATTTTGAAGTCGCTCAACTTCTTCAGGTCCTTTTTCTTTTTCTAAGATTAATTCACCTAGTATTCCGCTTGAAGTTGCAATTCTGTAGGCCAAATCGTAAGCATTAACTTTATTTAATTCAGCCCCAAAACTATTAATCATGGTCACAAAATCATAAATTTTTTGCTTTGTTCCGTTATTTATGTCACAGGGGTATTGATCAAAATCACTCATTACTTCCCAAAGGCTTACATTGTAGTTATTTGCAGAAATCATTAAGTTTTCGATGCTTGTCTTTCCAATTGCTCGTTTTGGATAATTAATAACGCGTTTTACTGCTTCTTCATCATGTGGATTTGCCGTTAAGCGAAAATAAGCCAATAAATCTTTTATTTCTTTTCGCTGATAAAAAGATAAACCGCCATAAATTTTGTAGGGAATATTGAGTTTTCTCAAAGATTCCTCAAATGAACGAGATTGCCGATTTGTACGGTAAAGAATTACAAAATCGTTATAACTAGGAACTGAATTTTGTTTTAAATCATAGATTTTATTTGCAATTGTTCTTCCTTCTTCGTTATCTGTAAGAGTTCGAACTACTTTTATTTTTTCGCCTTGGTTATTATCTGTCCAAACATTTTTGAATATTTGATCTTTATTTTTTTTAATAATACTATTTGCTGCTTCAACAATGTTCTTGGTACTACGGTAGTTTTGCTCTAATTTAAATAATTTAAAATCGGGATAATCTTCCTTAAAATTCAGAATATTCTTAATGTTAGCTCCTCGAAAAGAATAAATACTTTGAGCATCATCACCAACTACACAGATGTTTTCATATGCAGCTGCTAATTTTTTAACGATGAGGTATTGCGCATAATTTGTATCCTGGTACTCATCTACTAATATGTATTTAAATTTTTGCTGATAATAGTGAAGTACATCGGGAAAATTGTTTAGCAGAACATTTGTAAAGTAGAGTAGGTCGTCAAAATCCATTGCGCCGGCTTTTTGACAGCGATTGGCATACCTCATATAAATATGTTTTATCTCCGGTATTCGACTCTGTTTGTTGGCTTGTGTTAATTCCTCATTTACAGCATATTCTTCGGGAGAAATCAAGTTGTTTTTAGCCGAGCTTATGATTCCAAAAACCAAACTTGGTTTATACGCCTTATCATCAAGATTAAATTCTTTAATAATATCCTTAATCAGACTTTTAGAGTCTTGCGTATCGTAAATTGTAAAATTACTGGGGAAGCCTATTCTATCAGCATTGTAGCGTAAAATCTTTGAGAAAACAGCATGAAAAGTTCCCATTGAAATATTCTTTGCCTCGGAAGCTCCAACAATTTTACCAATACGTTCCGTCATTTCTCGTGCCGCTTTATTGGTAAAAGTCAGTGCTAAAATATTGAAGGGATCAACTCCTTGCTCTATCATATGTGCGATCCGATAGGTCAATACGCGTGTTTTTCCAGAACCTGCTCCCGCAATTACCATCGAAGATCCGTAGATATTTTCAACAGCAATTTTTTGACTTTCGTTGAGATCTTTTAAGTAGGACATGAAAAATTTGAATAAGTTCAAAATTAAGGATAATGTCACTCAAATAATTCACTAAAAAAGACAAATCAAAAAAGTTTTTAACACAATTTTTGAATTGAAGTTATTATTGAAAATACAAATTCATCAAGAAATGGCATGTTTATT
>JBILAB010000092.1:0-7632 GCA_044354455.1 Crocinitomicaceae bacterium
CTCTCGCAATTTTATCTCCAAACTTATTATAAGAAGGATGCTTCAACAAACAATGCTTAGCAGCAGGATCAATAGCAAGTAAATCCTTTTTTACAGACTCAGAAAGCACGATAAAACCATCGTAAGAATTAACAAACATTCGATTAAATACTTTATCAAAAAATCTTTTTTCGTGCGGAACCAAGTTATGAATAATAGCAATTTTTATGCAATTTTTATTTAAAAACTTTGAAAAAAAAACATTCATGGGCGCAAAAAATGTCATCCAATAATTTGTAATAAAAATAGTAGGCGAAGATTTCTTGAGTTGCCTTACGGCACTGAAATAACTTAAAGGATTAAAACCAGAAACAATTCTAGGATAACTTTTTGAAAGCTTATTCTGACTCAATTGTGTTTTTCCAGGAAATAAAAAATTAGGATATTGTTTTTTAAAGGTAAATGCCTTAAAGTCGCAGAACTGTTCCATTGCGCTAACAACTAATTCACTGAAATCCGAAATGCCTCCTCGATAAGGAGGAAGAGCTGAAAAAAAGACTACTTTATGTGTTGATTTTTTCATTTTAATTATTTGGATCTATCCCATTCTTGGTACAATTTTCAAAAAATAAATCTAATTCTTTTCCTTTCAATCTAGTGCCATTTTGAAAGAATACCTCAGATATTTTTAATCCGTTTTTATCGTAGCTATAAACCCAAGTATGAAGATTACCTTTCTTAAATTTTGCTTTTTGAGCTAATTGCCCATTGGGGTGGTATTCTAACCATTCACCATCCTTAAGTCCATTTTGAAAAACACCTTTTTTTTTTATTTTTCCAGTGCTAAAAAATTCAGTATAAAGTCCATTTAGTGTATCTTTCTTATAATTTGAAACAGATAAAGGAATAAGAATACCATTTTCAATTTGACCTTCGGTATAATATATAATTTTTTCTCCGTGGAGTTGATTTTTCAAAAAACTTTCTTTGCTTGATAAAGCTCCAGAGGGTGTGAAATTTGACCAAACAGAATCTTTTAACTGATTTTTATAAAAGCCCTCTGATAAAACAGCTTCATTTTCAGAATAAAAAACCGCAGAAGATAGATTTGAATTTGGAAAGTGTTTTATAACTGATTTTATCTTTCCGCTTTCATAATAATACGTGAACTCTCCAATTGCCTTGTCATCTTTAAATTGACCTTTATAGATTAATGAATTACTTCCTGGATATTTTTTATTCCACAAGCCCTGTTTTTGACCTTTGGCGTCTTTTTGATTGACTTGTGAAACGCACAAAAATGGAAGGAAAAGTAGAAGAATATAAAGTAGTTTATTCATAGTAAAGCACTTAAGTCAGAGAGAGAATTTAATGAAATGTCGGGTTTTATACTTGTTTTTTCAGAAGTTAAAATCAATACAGTTTTCATTCCGAGTTTCTTTCCAAAGATAATATCAGAATCTGTGTCTCCAACCATAATTGATTTCTTAAAATCTACAGATGGAAATTCCTTTTTTGCCAACTGGGCCATCATTGTATTTGGCTTTCGCATTTTACTAAATTTATTTTTTAATTCAGTGGCTGCAAAAACTTTAGTGATGAATCCACCATTATCTGAAATAACTTTTTGCATTTGGGTATGAATGTTCTCTAAATCACTTTCTGAGATTTTATTCAGTGCAACACATTGCTGATTTGTGACTACGAAAACATGACTGAATTTAGCGCATAAAGCTGCAAAAGAAGATAATACATCTGGACGAAAATGAAACTTTTCCCATTCTAGAACATAATCATTTATTGGTCTTTCATTGATTACACCATCGCGATCGAGAAAAAGCGTCCAACTAGAATCAATATTCCAATCTAAACTCATTCAGAAATTTGCTTTTCAATAAGGTACTGATTTCGTGTACTTGAATTTCTTCCAATTAATTCTGATACAAAACCAACGAGAAAAAATTGGACTCCAATAATCATTGCTGCTAAGGAAACATAAAACTCTGTCCGCTCTGCTAATTTAAGTGCTGATTGATGAAAAAATAATTTATTAAGGCCAAGGTATAAAAGAAGTCCAAAACCTATTAAAAACATTAGCGTTCCCATTCCACCAAAAAAATGCATGGGTTTTTTCCCAAATTTCCCCATAAATGCAACAGTCATTAAATCCAAGGGGCCATTTAAAAAACGATTTAATCCAAATTTTGTGACTCCGTATTTACGAGCTTGATGCTGCACAATTTTTTCTCCTATGTTTTGAAAACCTGCATATTTCGCTAAAGCGGGAACATAACGGTGCATATCACCATAAAGTTCAATGCTTTTTACAACAGAAAGTTTA
Organism: Crocinitomicaceae bacterium; assembly: GCA_044354455.1. Lineage (GTDB taxonomy): Bacteria > Bacteroidota > Bacteroidia > Flavobacteriales_D > Crocinitomicaceae > UBA952. Next base: position 2,321 of record JBILAB010000092.1, read on the forward strand.
TATGCTTTTAAACCGCAATTGAAATCGTGCAAATGAATGCCTGTTATTCTTCGTGCTGCCCAATTGTATAATTTCGTTGGTAATGTTTTTGATAAAGGATCCTGCCTATTTTTTTTCCATCCAGAAACTAGGTCAAAATTATCTTCAACAATCATTCGATACAATTCTGGGATTTCTTCGGGAGAATCTTGCAAGTCGGCGTCCATTGTTATTACAACATCTCCTTTAGCTAGTTCAAATCCTTTTTGAAATGCCGCAGACTTACCATAATTCTTTTGAAATTTTAATGCTTTGATGTTCTTATCTTGTAGAGCTAATTCCTCAATTATATTCCAAGAAGTATCAGTACTTCCATCATCAATTAAAATAAGCTCGTAAGACAAGTTGTTCTTGGTAACAACATCATAAATCCAGCTATGTAACTCAGGAAGAGATTCTGCTTCGTTTAACAATGGAATTACAATCGATAACTTATACATAGAACAAATTTAACTCAAAAATAAGATTTATATTTCGTTCGAAGAATGTTTTACTGAAGTTGCTTGACTTCTATAATTTTATAAAACGAATGGATTGACCTAAATTTTGAATAATATAAATACCGGCAGATAAGCACTGTAGATCAATTTCCATTTTACTTGTGGAAACCTGAATGGTCTTTTGAATTTTTCCATTTAAGTCCCGAATATGGACATAACTATCTATTTCAGCGTTTTCAATTGTAATTTTTTCATTTGAAGGATTCGGATACAAGCTAAATTTCTCTTTGGTGTTTTCTGAAATGTCTGTAGTAATATAATTACTTAACCAAAAATGATCAAAAGCAGCTTCAGTGATATTGATATTTGGATTTTCATCTGAAATAGTAACAGAAATTTGCATCGTATTATTAATCGTTAGCAAACCATTTATAGGAATACTTTGAAAAGCATAACTCATTTCATTTCCTTGGGGACCACCGATCTGATCGAGTAAAACGCTTGTTGAACCATTAGATATAAAAACTTTTAGGGTATCGTCGAATTGACCTGGACCATGATAACAGAAAAATGAACGGGCAAAATTAATGTGAGGATTACTCAGTGAAGTTAAATCCATTTGAGGTGAAATTAAGGTCGTGTAACCCTCATCTACATCGTCGAAATCTGAATTTAAATTTGCTGCATTCCCTGTTACAAAACCAATTGAACCACAATCATAAGGTGCATCTGTTCCAATCATTGTATTATTTGTTGGATTAGGAATTCCACGCTCCCAAAGTCCTGTTGTAGCATTTCCGATGATTGTCCAAGAAAAATCAAATTCAAAATCATCATAATATCCTTTTTCAAGATATACGATTATTGAACCAGTTGAAGAATCTAGCTGCATATCAAAACAGGAAGTAACAAATCCCCATTTTCCAACTTGGATGTTATAAAAAGCACCATCTTGGTAATATAAAGTTAAAGACTCTTCTCCAATTCCATTAGTAATACCTTCGTGAACAAGCAAGGGATGAATTAATTTTATTTGTGCTCCTGAAATTGGAATTGTAGTTCCTAATTCATAAACTTTAATATCTAAATTGTAAGGAGGAATAGGAATTAATTCGGTATTTTGAATTACTATTTGACCTTGAATCAATGTAACACTTTCTGTTTTGGGAAAATAACCCACCTTTTCATAGGTGACATTATAAATTCCAGGAGAAAAAATCCCTGTTGCATAAAAACCAGAAGAATTTGTTAAATCTGATTGATCATCACCAACAATTTTCACAAAAACATCATTTAAGGGTAAGTTGCTTTGTTGATCTCTTACAATTCCTTCGAGGTAAGCCGCCTGTTGATAAGTTGGCCCTAAAACAAATAATCCATTCGTAATATCTGCAGCTAAAATAGTTCCAGATGGTAAAAACGGATAAACTCCCCAACATCCGTCGTAGCTTATTGTTTGTCCTTCAAAAGTATCGTATTCAGCAACTTTAATTATGTTATATGGATAAGTAATGTCGTGAATAACAACTCCATCAGAGTAATAACTTGTAATTAAATAATCTCCCATAACATGGGTATTGTGAGGAATAATTCCAGAGCCAGGGGAATTTTGAATACGGTCAACTTCTAGAATGTTTGTTGGATCTGAAATATCATAAGCGGCAATAAAAGCCCCAGAAATTTCATCTGTGGTAAAAACATATTGCCCATTATCTGAAGGCCAACTATTATGCGTGAAACTGCTAGGCGTTGTTTTAGTTCCCAATAAAACTGGATTCGCCTTATCGCTAACATCCACTAAACTAAAAAATCCATCATAAATATTTGACAAATACATGGTATCATTTCGTACAAAACCATCGTGGCAATACCAATTATCAAAGACGCCAACTTCAATTGGTGCCATTGGATTTGTGAAAACATCTAAAATAATTACGCCTCCATTGCCCCGATTTGCGCCAAAAACATACGCATAACCATTCTCATCTACAAAACAGGTGTGCGCAGATTGCCAAGGATTATTTGCAGGACCAGTATAAAGGGTTGTCGTTAAATTTGTAGCTTGTGGCAAGGGACTCAAATCAATGATTAAAAGACCATCTTCCGCCTCTGTGGTAACATATGCATAATCTCCATGTGAAGAAGGATCTCTCCAAATAGAAGTAGAACCAGGAAGCCAAAATACCTCAACTGGATTCGTGGGATCTGTCACATTAACAATAGAAGTACCTTTAGAAGTCCCAACAAGTGCGTATTCGTTTCCCATTTCATCAACATAGCCCCAAACATCGTTTAAGTTTGCATCATGCAATTGTTGGTAATTAATGTGAGATAAAGAATCTACGTTTAATTGTGTCAACGCTTGCTTAGGCAGGAAAAGAAAAAGAGACAAAAATCCAACAAAAAGACATTTTTGAATTACCGAGAAAAAAAAGGTAGATGACTTCATAACACTAAAGAATAAAAATCGCAGCAACAAGTATAATCAATATGATGACTAAATATTGCCAAATATCGGGAAAATAGGTTTTAACTGCTTCTTTCCAATTCATGAAGTAAAGGTAAAAGATATTTTCAGTTAGTTTTACTTACCTTAATTAAAAGCAAAAAAAAAGAAGACCGAAGTCTCTTATAAAAAATTTAACTTAGAATTAAATTATTTGATCTCGCAGTCAGTAGAAACCCCACTAATTGTATTATCCCCTTCATTACATATTTTCCCGGCATTACTTAAAGAAGTAGCTTTTATTGTTTCAGAAGCTGAAGATAATGGCGTAGTTACACCATTCACTGAGGTAGAAAGATTACAAGTACAAGTATAATCTTTCAGGCAAGAAGTTAATCCTATAAGTACAAATCCTGTTAAAATAATTTTTTTCATGTTTTTTTATTTTATAATTAGTCCACAAATATGATTTAAATAAACTTAAAAATGTACTTGTAGGATAAAAAAATACTTGATAAAATCAAAAAAAGAGGCCTAAGCCTCTTTTAAAAAATTAAATAAACTAATTTATTTTATCTCACAATCAACATAATCTTTAGTTGTAATACCACCATAAGTTTCCTCATAGAAAACGAAGTCACCCTTATCACATTCGTCTTCAGCCTTACTTTTAGTATCTTTTATTGTTGATGAGCCAAAAAATTCAGTTTCACTTGGATTAACAATTCCATTATAAGAATAATAATTTTTACACTCACACGTGTAATCCTTCTTGCAAGAAGTAAGTGCTACAAGAGCAAATACTGTTAAAATAAATAAATTTTTCATCTTTTTTTTTTAAGTTTATAATTAATTATATAATAGTATAATTTTAAATTTAAAAATGCCCTACAAGTTAAAAAATATTTTTGATTATCAAAGTGCTGTTGAAAATGCAGGCACTAATCCGGAGACTTTTTGGGGAGAAATCGCAGATAATTTCCACTGGTTTAGTCCATGGAAAAAGGTGATGGATTGCAAGATGGAACAAGCCGAATTTTCCTGGTTTCAAGAGGGAAAAACGAATATATCCTTTAATTGCCTAGACCGCCACTTAGCGGAAAAAGGAGCGCAAACAGCTCTTATTTTCGAACCCAATGATCCCATGGAAAAAGCAGAGCATATTTCTTATGCCGAATTGCATTCCCGCGTTTCTCAGATGGCAAATGTGTTGAAAGCAAATGGAATTGAAAAAGGAGATCGTGTATGCATCTATCTTCCCATGATACCAGAATTAGCTATTAGTGTTTTGGCCTGTGCACGTATTGGCGCCATTCATTCTGTTGTCTTTGCAGGTTTTTCAGCAACTGCTCTTGCTACACGTATTCAAGATTGCACCTGCAAACTTATTGTCACTGCCGATGGTGGCTTTCGCGGAAATAAAGAACTTGATCTCAAAATAATCGTTGATGAAGCTCTACTTTCGTGTCCGAGCATCACTAAATCCTTGGTTGTAAAACGCACGCATTCGTCCATAAATATGCTTGCAGGACGCGATAAATACCTTGAAGATGAACTTCAAAAAGTTTCGGATGATTGTGAAGCAGAAATTATGGATGCAGAAGATCCTTTGTTTATTCTGTATACTTCTGGTTCCACAGGGAAACCCAAAGGAATGTTGCATAGTACAGGAGGTTACATGGTTTACGCAGGCTATACTTTTCAAAATGTATTCGATTACCAAGACAAAGATGTTTTTTGGTGTACAGCAGACATTGGATGGATAACCGGGCATTCATATAGTGTTTACGGACCTTTGTTAAACGGCGCAACTACCGTTCTTTTTGAAGGAATTCCCTCCTACCCAGATTTTGGACGTTTTTGGGAGATTATAGACAAGCACCAAGTAAATCAATTCTATACTGCACCAACAGCTATTCGCTCACTTGCAAAAGAAGCACTTTCCTGGGTAGAAAAATATGACTTAACAAGTCTTCGTATTCTCGGTTCTGTTGGAGAACCAATCAACGATGAAGCATGGCATTGGTACCACAAAAAAATAGGGAAAGAAAATTGCCCAATTATTGATACGTGGTGGCAAACGGAAACAGGGGGAATTTTAATTTCACCGCTACCGAATATAACAAAACTTAAGCCGGCCTTTGCAACTCTTCCTTTACCAGGAATACAAGTTGCTCTGATGGGAGAAGAGAAGCAGGAGTTAATTGGAAATGAAGTAAGCGGAAGTCTTTGTATAAAATTCCCTTGGCCTTCTATTGCACGAACTATTTGGGGCGACCATCAACGCTATCTGGAAACCTACTTCACCGCTTTTCCGGGATATTATTTTACTGGAGACGGTGCATTGCGTGACGAAGACGGATATTATCGCATTACAGGTCGCGTGG
>JBILAB010000093.1:0-7629 GCA_044354455.1 Crocinitomicaceae bacterium
CAAGAAAAATAACGACTTCAAAATTGAATGATGTGATGTTGGATATTATTAATGCAACTCCACCTCCTGCAATCAAAGGAAAATACATCAAAATTAAATATGTTCAACAGTTACCAACACATTCTCCGGCTTTTGCTATCTTCTGCAATCTGCCTCAATATGTTCCAGAATCTTATAAGCGATTTTTAGAAAATAGAATTCGTGAACAATTTGATTTTGAAGGAGTGCCGGTTAAAATTTTCTTTAGAAAGAAGTAAATCACTATTTATCATTTCTTTGTTCATTTAAGTAATTAATTTATTCATATCGTTTAAAATTTTATTTAAGTTTGTTATGAATTTTTGATGTTATTTCATATTTAAAACAAACGACCATGAAAAATACATTTACTTTTTGTTTTATTGCTTTTTCACTTTCTTCATTTTTTGCCCAGCAGCAAATAGGAAATTCAAACATGGAAGAATGGGATAATATCGGTGCTGCAACAGAAGAACCTACTAATTGGAATGGATTTAAGTCTGCGAGTGGTGGCTTATCCGGCTTTGCTTCGCAGCAAGTTTTTAGGTCAACAGCTATTCGTTCAGGAGCTTCTGGGATGTATTGCGCACGAATTTTTTCTAAATCAATTATAGGAATAGTTGCAAATGGTACATTGACCCTTGGCAGAATTAATATGGGAAGTTCAACTGTAACGGATATTTCTGCAAATTACAATATTTCCTTAACGAACGATCCAAATTTTTCTGAAGCTTTAACTTCTATTCCAGATTCAATTGTTTTTTGGGCTAAATATACTGCGGCATCAAATCAGCAAGCAAGAATTCACGCGATAACTCATGATGCTTTTGATGTTCACGATCCAATAGATGTAGCATCGAGCCCACATGTTATTTCAACTGCAGCATATAATTTTTCTCCAAATACAGCATGGGTTCGTCATTCTGTTCCTTTTACTTCTTTTATTCAACCACCACTTCCACCACCACCGACACCTGCTTATATCCTTGTAACTTTTGCCACGAATGCTATTGCTGGAGGAGGCGCTGCAAATGATGAGGTCTTAATTGATGACATACAATTAATCTACAATTCTTCTGTTGGAATTACTGAAGCAAACTCAAATATTCCTTTTGCTCATTACTCCACGGAAAATGGTCTGCTCTTTACAGAATCAAATCAGAACTATCATATTTTTAATTTATCAGGACAACTAATAAAGTCGGGTTTAGATAGCGAGTTAAATGGTTTAAAATTAAATTCTGGAGTCTATATTCTCAAATCAAATAGTAGAACTGAGAAAATCTTTGTACCATAAAATTTCGGAATGCGTTTCCTTATTTTAATTACTATTTTAAGTTGCTTATCGAATTCACTTTTTTCTCAAACTGCAAAGATCGAGGGTTTTGTAAGAGATGATAAAGGAAACCTTATTGTTGGTGCTTCTGTTATTTATAGAAAAGACATCACTTTTGGAGCAATCACCAATGAAAAAGGATTTTACGAGTTAACCATACCAAGTGGTTTATGCAGAATTATTGTACGATACACTGGAATGATTTCTGACACAGTTAGCATTGAGATTTCTGAAAATGAAGTTAAAAATGCAGATTTTACTCTGAATTCATATATCAAAGAATTTCAGCAAGTAGATGTTAAGGTTGGCAAGTTCGATAAACCAATTCAAGAGCAGACAGTTACAATGTTGGTGCTGAAGCCAGAAATGATAGAGAATAAAAATACCCGCAGCATTGAATCTGCCTTAGATCAAACTCCGGGACTTAATATTTTGGATGGTGAACCTCAAATTAGAGGAGGAAGTGGATTTACATTTGGTGTTGGCTCAAAGGTTTCAGTAATTGTCGATGATATGCCAATGTTATCTGGTGATGCTGGAAGACCTGAATGGGGATTTATTCCGGTAGAAAACATTAGTCAAATTGAGGTGATAAAAGGTGCTGCTTCAGTTTTATCAGGAAGTTCAGCATTGTCGGGTTCCGTTCACATTCGAACGGCTTATCCAACATCTAAGCCGCTAACAAAAATCAATGTTTATTCAGGATTTTATTCTGTTCCAAATTCTCCAAATTCTAAATGGTGGAATCAGTATCCGGGTATAAATGGGCTCAATTTCTTACATTCTAAAATGTATGGAAAATTAGATTTAGTTGTTGGTGGAAATTTAAACATGGATCATGGCTATATTGGCCCTCCGATAACAGATTCTATAGTTGCAACTGTTTTTCCTGACACCTTGTCAAATTTCACTGAGAAAGAATTAATTTCTAAAAGAGCTCGACTTAATTTTAACTTGCGCTATCATTCTCAAAAGGTTAAGGGCTTAAACTATGGATTGAATGGTAATTTTATGGCTATGCATACAAATATGCCGCTTGCTTGGTTAAATGATTCTTCAGGCTTATACCGCGCCTATCCAGGTGCAATTTTTATGCAAGACCAACTCATCTTTAATGTAGATCCATTTGTAAACTTTTTTACACAAGCAAATGGGAAACATTACCTAAGAACACGCATTTTACATGTTGACAATAAAATGAGTGCAAATCAGTCAAATCGCGCCTCAACTTATTATGGAGATTATATGTTTCAAAAAAGTTATCCAAACTTAAAAAATCTTGATTTTATTGGTGGCTTAACAGGAACATTCACGAATTCATTTGCAAATATTTATGTCGGTTCCGGCTCCCCAAATAATCAGCTTCTTAACCTTTCTGCATACACACAATTAGAAAGTAAATTCAATGGTTCTTTGAACGTTTCTGCAGGAGGACGTTTAGAGTATTTTCAGTTGAATGATACGATTACTGCATTAAAACCTATTTTTAGAGCTGGAGCAAGTCTTAAAATATACCAGGAAACATATATTAGAGCTTCTTATGGGCAAGGGTACCGTTTTCCAACAATTACCGAGCGTTTTATTAAAACAGGTGTTGGAAGTTTTGGTGTCTTCCCAAATCCATTACTAAAGCCTGAAAGTAGTTGGAATGCTGAAATTGGCATAAAACAAGGTTTGAAATTGGGAGGCGTAATGGGCTATTTAGACATTGCAGGTTTTTGGCAAGAGTATCAAAACACTATTGAATACATGTTTGGTATTTGGAAACCTTTCACATCTCCAGAAACAATGAGCTCTGGTGCTGGATTTATGTTTTTAAATACAGGTAAATCTCAAGTTTTAGGAATAGATGCATCATTTGCTGGTCAAGCTAACTTTTCAAAAAAATCATCTATGACATTTTTATTAGGTTACAATTACATAGTTCCGACTACTTTGACGCCTGATTATGAATATGCACAAGATTCTGTTGGGAGGGTTTTTAGCTATAATACAACCTCGCTTGATCCGAAACAAAAGATTTTAAAATACCGATTTTTACACAATGTAAAGCTTGACGCGGAATATACTTATAATAAAAAGTTCTCCTTTGGAATGAGCGGAAAGTATTTCTCAAAAATTGTAAATATGGATGCAATTATTGAAGATTTTGAACAAACAACAATTGACGTTGATATACTTCAAGATTTGCGTTACATGGATTACTACAATGCACACCGTTTTGGTAATTGGATTTTTGACTGTAGGATTTCTTTCAATCTTACAGAAACACATAAATTCGCCTTAATCGGAAGCAATATTTTAAATCGCAGCTATTCTTTACGGCCATTAAAGATAGAGGCTCCCAGAACAATCATGATTCAATATACTTGGAAGTTACAGGGAAAAGGCAAGTAATTACGTAGTTTCTAATTCGTACCTCAAAAAATTTAGCGCACTTGAAACCGTCATTTGAATCGTTCTTTCTCTGTTGTCTCCGAATTGAAATTTCTTTACTATGGTTTTAGTTGGCAAAGCAATTGCAATCCAAACGAGACCAACAGGTTTTTCTATTGATCCGCCATTTGGTCCGGCAATACCACTAGTTGAAATACAGCAATCTACGCCCATTTTTTTTCGACCGCCAATAGCCATTTCCTTGACAACTTTCTCACTTACTGCACCAAATTTTTCGAGGGTTACAGGTGAAACATCAGCCAAACCAATCTTTAGTGAGTTACTGTAAGTAAGTAAGGATCCCATATAATAATCAGATGCACCAGAAATACTACAAATTTGGCTCGCTAATAATCCAGAAGTACAACTTTCAACAGTTCCAATTGTCATTTTTCTTGTGCGAAGCATTTCTCCAATTATTTGGGGTAGACTATCGTTTTCAAAACCATAGAGTGCTTCAGGAATTAAATTTTTTAGCTCATCAAAATAAGCATCAATTGTTTTCTTGTCTTCTTCTCCACGATAAGAGGTTATTCTGAGTTTCACTAGACCAGGTGAAGGCAGATAGGCAAGACTGAGATTATTAGAACGAATAGAATTTTCCCAATTGTAAATTATCTCTGCTAAAAAAGACTCGCCGATTCCCTGCGTTAGTGCTGTTTTATGATAGATGGATTTTAAACTGAATTTTTCTTTTAATCTTGGAATAACTTCTTCGGACATAATTCCTTTCATTTCATAAGGAACTCCCGGAAGACTAATGAATATTTTTCCTTTTTCTTCAAACCACATTCCAGCTGCAGTTCCGAAATTGTTGTTCAAAATCAAACAATTTAGAGGCAGCTCTGCTTGTTGAATATTCGCTTCAAGCATCGGTCGGTTTCTTTTGAAGAAATAGTCCTCAATTTTCTTTAATGTAGGAAGATGAACTTCTAATCGTGTGTTAAAATAGTTACAAAGTGTATGTTTAGTTATGTCATCTTTCGTTGGACCTAAGCCTCCAGTTATAATAATGCAGTCTGTATTTGAATCGATAGAATCCAAGGAACTTTGAATTGCTTCAGTGGTATCTGAAATAACTGTAGTACGAATAATACGTGCTCCAATAAGAGACATTTCTTGTCCAATCCAAGCTGCGTTGGTATTAATTGTTTGTCCAATCAATAACTCGTCGCCAATACTTAGGAGTTCAATGTTCATTTTTTCTTAAATTTTGCAATTGATTCGATGTGTCCAGTGTGAGGAAATTGGCCCACTAATGAAAATTTATCCAATTCATAGCCCGCTTGAAGAAGTGTATTTGTATCTCTTGCCTGAGTTGAGGGATTGCAGGAAATGTAAACAATATTTCTTGCTCCAAGTTCAATAACTTTTTGCAGCGTTTTTGGAGCAATGCCAGCTCTTGGAGGATCTAGTACAATTGTAGCGATTGTCCCTTTAAATTCAGGGTGTTGTTTGAGAAACTTTCCAACATCTGCTGCAAAAAATGAAATGTTTGAAATTTGGTTGTTAGCTGCATTTTTTTTCGCGTCTTCTATTGCTTCTTCAACAATGTCAACACCAATAATCTGAACGTCTTCGTTTCTTTTGGAAAGTAATTGACCGATAGTTCCTGTTCCACAAAACAAGTCCATTACAACTTCATTTTTGGCAATATCTTCTTCAAAAACGTAGTCTAAAGCTTTTGAGTAGAGAAGTTCTGCACATTTTGGATTGGTTTGAAAAAAACTCTCCATGCTTATTTGAAAGTCTAAGCCAAGAATTTTTTCTTCAATAAAAGCCTGTCCAAAAATTAATTTACAAGTGCCATTTTCAATCTTTGAGCGGTCAGCAACATTGTCATTTCGTGTATGCTGAAATCCTGCTATTCTCTCGCCAAAAAGTTCTTTTAAATAAGCTGCAATTTCTTGTATATCGAATTTTTCTATTCCTTCATTAGACGTTACTAGATTAATCAGTAATTTATTTGAAGCAAAAGATTTTCGGACGACAATATGTCGAAAGAAACCTGTTTTTTTTGGTGGATGCCAAGCTGGAAGTCCAGTTTTTTCAAGAAAGTTGCGAATAAGGAATAGTTTGTCTTCCCATTCTTTGTCAAATAATCCTGATGCTTTATTAAGACTTTCTACTTTCCACCAAGTTCCTCTCCTTTTAAATCCAAGAGAAAAGGCAGCATCTTTTTCTAAATTAGTTTCAAGACAATGTTCTATCGCAGAAAAGCTATACTCCATTTTATTTCGATAGAAATAATGCTCGGGTGAAGAAATAAAAGCATCAAATTTTAGGGAAACATCCTTTAATCCTGATAAGCGAGAAAATGTTTCTATTGTAGATTCTTGCTTAAATTTTTCTTGGATTTCTATTGGAACATGAATATAGGGCCCTCCAGATATTTCTTGAAATTGCGCTTGTGTTTCGTGCTCAGAGCGCTCAATTATTTCAAGAAGTTTTGCTTCAGCATGATTTTTTCGTTTTGTATCAATCTTTACTCTAACTGTCTGACCGGGAAAAGTATTGTCGACAAAGACTACAAACAATCCATTTTCAGTTTGAATTTTACCGATGCCACGACCGCCAAATGCGTAATCTGTTATTTTGATTTCTATTTCTTGACCTCGTTGGAGTGTGATTTTAGATAATTCCACGAATAATACCTTTATCGGAATTTTCTACAAAAGATAAAATCTCTTTTCGAATATCACTATCAATTATCGAACTTTTTATTAATGAAATTCCTGTTGAAACATTACTATTTTGAACATATAAAACACGGTAAATATCCTCTATTTCTCTCACTTGCTCATCCGTAAATCCTCTTCTTCTGAGACCAACGGAGTTTACTCCTGCAAATGTTAATGGTTCTCTAGCAGCTTTTATATATGGCGGAACATCTTTTCGAATTAAGGATGCTCCTCCAATGAATGCATGCTTTCCGATATGAACAAATTGCTGCGCTGCAACTTTACCCTCAAGAATTGCATAATCATCAATTATAACATGACCTGATAGTCCAGTATAACTTGCAAGAATTACGTTATCTCCAATTTTGCAATCATGAGCTACATGAACATAAGTCATCAAAAGACAATTTGAACCAATACTTGTTTTCATTCGATCTTTTGTCCCTCTGTGAATTGTAACACATTCTCGGATCTTCGTATTATCTCCAATTTCTACTGTTGTATATTCTCCCTCAAATTTTAAATCTTGTGGTATAACGCCAATAACAGCTCCAGGAAAAACTTCACAGTTATTTCCAATTCTTGTACCTGGATAAATTGTAACATTTGAATGAATATAAGTTCCTTCTCCGATAACAACATCATCGTGAATAGAAGAAAACGGATCTATTTTTACATTTTTTCCTAAACTTGCTTTAGGCGAAACAGATGCAAGAGTACTTATCATTTATTCTTTATCTTTTATTACTTGAGCTAGCATATCAGCTTCAGTTGCAACTTTACCATTTACATATGCTGTACCTTTCATTTCAACTAGTCCTCGGCGAATTGGCGAGGTAAGAGTCAATTCAAACACTAATGTATCTCCAGGTACAACTTTTTGTTTGAATTTAGCATTATTAACTTTAAGAAAATAAGTTGAGTAAAGATGGGGATTTTCAACTTTACTTAATGCGAAAACTCCTCCAACTTGCGCCATTGCTTCAATTTGCAAAACACCAGGAAAAATTGGATTTCCAGGAAAATGACCAGTGAATATTGGCTCGTTCATTGTTACATTTTTAACACCGATAATAGAGTTTTCATTTATTTCCATTATTTTATCTACCATCAAGAAGGGAAAACGATGAGGAATTATTTTTTCTATTGCATTTATAT
>JBILAB010000094.1:0-7522 GCA_044354455.1 Crocinitomicaceae bacterium
AAAATGTAATGAATGGAAATATTCAGTTTCATCCTGAAAAGTTTAAAAATACCTATCGCCATTGGATGGAAAATGTTAAGGATTGGTGTATTTCTCGTCAACTTTGGTGGGGACATCGAATTCCAGCTTGGTATTTTGGAACGGGACTAAACGATTTTGTTGTTGCAAAAACTGCTTCTGAAGCAGCGCAATTAGCAAGTGAGAAATCTGGAAAATTAATTCTGGAAAATCAAGTTAGACAAGATGAAGATGTTTTAGATACTTGGTTCTCAAGTTGGCTATGGCCGATTTCTGTTTTTAATGGACTTACACAACCAAAAAATCCAGAAATAAATTACTATTATCCAACAAATGATTTGGTTACTGCTCCAGAAATAATGTTTTTTTGGGTAGGAAGAATGATAATTGCTGGTTATGAATATATGGGTGCTTTGCCCTTTAAAAATGTATATTACACGGGAATTGTTCGCGATAAATTAGGTCGTAAAATGTCGAAGTCTTTAGGGAATTCTCCGGATCCTCTTGATTTAATTCAACAGTTTGGAGCTGACGGCGTAAGAGTTGGCGTTTTGATTTCTTCCCCGGCTGGAAATGATTTACCTTTTGATAGCTCTCAATGCGAACAAGGTCGAAATTTCACTAATAAAGTTTGGAATGCTTATCGCTTGGTCTCTTCGTGGGAAGTTCGCGAAATTGAACAACCTCAATCTTCAATAATAGCCATCTCATGGTTTGAAAATCGCTTTCAAAAAATCCTTGCAGAAATTAATGATTTATTCGACAAATTTAAAATTTCTGAGGCTTTAATGTCAATTTATAAGTTGGTGTGGGATGATTTTTGTTCGTGGTATCTTGAAATGATTAAACCCGGCTACGAACAGCCAATCGACTCAAAAACAATTTTAAGCACAAAGAAATTTTTTGAAGAATTATTAAAATTAATGCAGCCTTTCACTCCTTTTGTTGCAGAAGAATTATGGCATTTACTAGAAAAAAGAAGTGATGGAGAAGATATTATTCTTGCTCAATGGCCAAGTGTGAAACCATTTAATCAAATAGCTTTAACAAATTTTGATAAGGCTGTTGAGGTAATTACACAAATTAGGAATATTCGCAAGAAAAACAACATTGCAAATAAAGTAAAATTGGAGCTTTACATTTGTAAATCTAAAGATGTCTTGACAGAATTTGATCCTGCTATTGTTAAAATGGGTAATTTATCTTGTTTGGAATACCAGGTTGAAAAAATCCCAAATGCAAATTCATTTATCGTTTCTGGAAATGAATATTTTATCCCTTTTGGCCAAAGCATTGACATTACTGATGAAATCAAAAAAATAAAAGAAACATTAGAATATACGCGTGGATTCTTAAAAAGTGTTCAAGGAAAATTACAAAATGATCGTTTTATTGCGAGTGCTCCAGAAAATATTGTAGCGAGTGAAAAAGTAAAGGAGGCTGATGCAATAAATAAAATAAATTTATTGCAGGAGAAATTAAATTCTTTAGTTCAATAGAAAGAGCTATTTATAAGAAGTATTTCCTTATTTAGAATCAGAAAAATTCAAAGTCTACTCTCCGATTTTTTTTCTTTCCTTCACCGGTTTTATTTGATTTTATGGGTTTCTTTTCCCCTTTAAATCCATATTCAATTCTTTCTTTTTTGATACCCTGCGCAAGTAAAAATTCCATTATTGCTTCAGCGCGTTTCTTTGATAGTTTTTCATTGTAACCATCTGACCCATCTGAATCAGTATTTCCAATAATTTTTATCCGAATATCCGAATGGCTAAATAAAATTTTTACGATGCTCATTAAATATTCTTCAAATTCCCTTTTTATAAAAGATTTATCGCTTTCAAAATAGATTGATTCAAATTTAAATTCTTTTAATTCTAATAGTCTCCGCTCTTGTGATGATAAGCTATGTTCTATATCAAAAATAAATCGGTCAATCCAGTTATGAGAAACTAGATTAAATGGAGTTTCATTAAAAACAAATTGTGCTCTAAAAAGCATGATTTTTCCATTTATCTGAGTGTTTTTTTGGCAGATATACTTACCTTCTAAATAGCCGCTTTTTTCATTGTATGCTAGTTCAAAGTTCAATAAACAATTATAAAGTCGATCGGAGTTATGCTTAGAATATTTCTTTAGTTGAAAGTTAATTTTATCTTTAGAACTTGATTTACCTGTAAGTTGAGCTATAGAATACGCTGTTTCACCATAAATTTCTTGCCTAAATCTTCCTTCTAAAAGCCCATTCACAAGATAAAATGAAAAATAAACAGGCTTACTATTTTTTATTGAATCTCCATTTTGAATCATTATTCCTTGCCACTCTCCTGTTATTTTAACTTGGGAAAATGAAAAAAGACTAGTTAAGTAAAATAGAAAAAGCAGTAATTTGATTTTCATTCTAATGTATTCGTATTTTTACAAATAATGTTCCAATAATCTAAAACTTTAAAAAGGATTCTTTGTTGTATTACTAAAATCTATTTATGAAAACTTTTTTATTTTTTATCTTAAGTACTATGCTCTTATCTTCCTCCTCAACAACTGAGTCTATTCATCAATTTGTCGTAACTGACATTGAAGGAAATAAATTTGATTTTTCCACACTTAAAGGAAAAAAAATTATGGTTGTAAATACTGCATCTCGTTGTGGTTTAACTCCTCAATATGAAAAATTAGAAGAATTATACTCTAAGTATAAGTCAAAGAATTTTGTGATTGTTGGCTTTCCTGCTAATGATTTTTTAATGCAGGAGCCCGGCTCTAATGAGGATATTGCAAAATTTTGTAAGAAAAACTATGGTGTTTCTTTCCCGATGATGTCAAAGATTTCTGTAAATGGCAAAAAAATACATCCAGTTTATAAATTTTTGACTAAAAAAAGTCTAAATGGCTTGAAGGATAATAAAGTAGAATGGAATTTCCAAAAATATTTATTGGATGAAAAAGGTCATTTAGTTCGCGTTATTTCACCTTCTACAGCACCAGATGATGCATCAATTGTTGAATGGATCAATAAATAGGTAAAAAGTGAATATTTTGTTGATAAGTTAAGGCTTTCAACAATTTTTTACACCTCTTAAATCAGTCAAAATTCTTATTTTTGTTATGCTTCAAATAAAAATAGAAGCTTAAATAAAATAGTATGGCTGAAGAAGAAAGAAGAGATAATTATTCTGCGGATAATATCCAAGTTTTAGAAGGTTTAGAGGCGGTTAGAAAACGCCCTGCAATGTACATTGGAGATGTTGGATCGAGAGGTTTGCATCATCTAGTGTACGAAGTTGTCGACAACTCAATTGATGAGGCCTTAGCAGGATATTGTAATTCAATACAAGTTTTAATAAATGTAGATAATTCCATAACTGTTAAAGATAATGGACGTGGAATTCCAACGGCAATGCACACCAAAGAGAAAAAATCTGCTCTTGAAGTTGTAATGACAGTTTTGCACGCAGGTGGAAAATTCGACAAAGATACTTACAAAGTTTCTGGAGGATTACACGGAGTTGGTGTCTCTTGTGTTAACGCACTTTCTATTGAATTTAAAGCTACCGTAAGAAGAGAAGGAAAAGTTTTTCAACAAGAATACTCTATTGGAAAACCTTTATACGATGTTAAAGTTGTTGGTGAATCAAATGAAACTGGAACGGAAGTTACATTCAAGCCAGATGCAACAATTTTTGAAGCTACAGAATATAATTTTGATATTATTGCTGCACGTATGCGTGAGTTGGCATTTTTGAATAAGGGTATTACAATTACATTGTCAGATTTACGCGATTTAGACGACGAAGGTGTTGCAGCTGTTACCACGTATCATTCAGAAGGTGGACTTCGTGAATTTGCCCAATACCTTGATCGTAATCGTGAGGCTTTGATAAGTGATGTTATATACTTTGAGGGTGAAAGAGAAAATATTCCGGTTGAAGTTGCTTTGACATACAATACTTCTTATACGGAAAACATTCAAGCCTATGTAAACAATATCAATACGCATGAAGGAGGAACACATTTGTCTGGTTTTCGCCGCGGTTTAACAAATACACTGAAAAAATACGCCACAGAT
The DNA here is from genome assembly GCA_044354455.1 of Crocinitomicaceae bacterium. GTDB lineage: Bacteria > Bacteroidota > Bacteroidia > Flavobacteriales_D > Crocinitomicaceae > UBA952. The sequence continues at coordinate 4,088 of JBILAB010000094.1, forward strand.
TCTGGGATTTTAGCCCGCGAAAAAATTGAAATAGATGGAGATGATTTTCGTGAGGGATTGACGGCAGTTGTTTCTGTAAAAGTACAGGAACCACAATTTGAAGGTCAAACAAAAACAAAATTAGGCAATAGAGAAGTAACAGCACCTGTAAGTCAAGCAGTTTCTGAAATGTTATCTGCTTATTTAGAAGAACATCCCGCAGAAGCAAAATTAATTGTTGAGAAAGTAATTTTAGCAGCTAAAGCGAGACATGCAGCTCGAAAAGCTCGAGAAATGGTTCAGCGCAAAAGTATATTAATGGGTTCTGGACTTCCTGGTAAACTTGCCGATTGTTCGGAAAAAGATCCGGCTGCTTGTGAGATTTATTTTGTCGAGGGTGATTCAGCGGGTGGTACAGCAAAACAAGGTCGTGACCGTCATTTTCAAGCTATTATGCCCTTGAGAGGTAAGATTTTGAATGTTGAAAAAGCCATGCAGCATAAAATCTTCGAAAATGAAGAGATTAAAAACATGTATACTGCTCTTGGAGTAAGAATTGGAACGGAAGAAGATTCAAAAGCACTCAACCTCGAGAAATTACGCTACCATAAAATTATTATTATGTGTGATGCCGATGTAGATGGTTCGCATATTGAAACTTTAATTTTAACGTTCTTTTTCCGATTTATGAAAGTCTTAATTGAGAATGGATATATTTATATTGCAACTCCACCTTTATATCAAGTAAAAAAAGGAGGAAAATCTGATTATGCCTGGAACGAAGATCAGCGGGATAAATTAATCAATGATTTAAAAGGTGCGGGTAGTGAATCTTCCGTAAATGTTCAACGTTATAAAGGTCTTGGTGAAATGAATGCCGAGCAACTTTGGGAAACTACAATGAATCCTGAGAGTAGAACTTTAAGGCAAGTTACTATTGATAATGCGGCAGAATGCGATCAGATTTTTTCTATGTTGATGGGAGATGATGTTCCACCTCGAAGAGAATTTATCGAAAAGAATGCTAAATATGCTAAAATCGACGTTTAGAAATCTTTTTTACATTCTTAAATTTAGAGCTAGCTCGATTATCATTGTTTTGGGTATTGTAATTCTTGGCTTTTCATTTAGATCAATAGATAAATTAGAAAATACTAATACATCTCTACTTTCTTTGGAAATTCCATTAGTTTTAAAGGGTGAAAAGATAATTAATCACGCAGGTTATTCATTTGTTTACAGCGAAGAACACGAACAAGCAAAATGGGTACTTAAGTTCTAAATAATAAAGAACTTGATGGAACATTTGGTCGATCAGATAATTTCAGGGAGGACCCATCTGTTTCTTCAGGATCAGCAAGTAATTTAGATTACGCAAAAAGCGGTTATGATCGCGGTCATCTTGCACCTGCAGCAGATATGAAATGGTCTGAAAAAGCAATGTCAGAGTCATTTTATTATAGTAATATGAGTCCTCAATTACCAGCATTTAATAGAGGTATTTGGAAAATACTTGAAGAAAAACTGCGCGATTGGGCTTTAGAAAACGATTCAATTCTAATTGTTACTGGCCCGATTCTCCCATCTAAAAACCAAAAGAAACTCGCCACTATTGGCCCTAATTCAGTTACAGTTCCTGCATATTATTACAAAGCAATATTGGATTTTAAGAAAGAAAAATCTAAATCCATAGCTTTCATTTTACCAAATAAAGGATCTAAGTTACCTCTTCAAAGTTTTATGGTCTCAATTGATTCCTTGGAGAATTTTTCAGGAATTAATTTCTTTTATAAATTAGATGATAAAATAGAAAAAATAGTTGAGTCCAAAATCTGCAATCAATGTTGGATTTGGTAAAAAATCATCAATATTTTAACCTAATTGGAAGTTTATTGGCAACCTACATCTTGTTCGAACCTTTTTACCTTTTCCTTCTCCTGGCAACCATTTAGGCATGCTGCGAACAATTCTTTTTGCTTCGTTATCAATATCTTTGCTTACGCCTCTTTCAATTGCTACATTCGAAATAGTTCCATCAGGTTCTACGACAAAGGATAAATAAACTTTTCCTTGTTCATTCATTTCAATAGATGTAGGAGGATATTGAATATTTTGTTGAATATATTTCATCATTGCTTGAGCTCCACCTATAAATTCAGCTTCAACATCTGGAAATTCAATAATTTCTTCTTCAACAATAATAGTTTCCTCAGCAACTTCAACAACTGGTGGCACTTCAACAACAGTTATTGGTTCCTCTTCTGTATTTTCTCTTTCGACAATATTCTCCGTTACTGGAGGTGGAGCATTTACTTGTGCAGTTGCAGCTGGCGGTGGAGGAGTTTCTTCCTTTTTTTCTTCTTGCTGGTAAACATTTTCAGCAGATTTCTCATTTAATTCTCCCATTCCATTATCACCACTGATTGTTTGGAAGGTAAATGCTGCAAGTACTATACCTGCTATATAATTAAGACCCACCATAAACAAACTTGAGCGAATTGGCTCTAAGTCTGCTTCGTTACTTTTTTTATTTTCCATCTTTTATAAAATTACTTAATTTACACAACATTAATTTACATAAGAAGTGCTTCATAAGCAATCTTATCTAATAATGCATCTAGTTCATTTATGTTACTATATTTTACTTTAATCATCCATCCTTCACCATAAGGATCTGTATTAACTAATTCTGGATTGTTTTCTAAGGATTCATTAAATAAAAATATTTCTCCTGTAAGTGGCATAAATAAATCAGAAACAGTTTTAACTGCTTCAATTGACCCAAAAACAGCCTCTTTTTCCATTATCTCTCCGATAGTTTCAATTTCTACGAATACAATATCACCAAGCTCACTTTGAGCAAATTCAGTAATGCCAATTGTTGCTTCATCACCATTAATAAGAACCCATTCGTGGTCTTTTGTATATTTTAAATTAGCAGGCACATTCATTTTAATAATCTTTTTACAAATGTAATTATTTTGTTTATTCAAATCAACAATTTTATAAACTCTTTATGATTTGATAATCCTTAAATTTGTACTATGACAATTGAAAATTTTAAAGATTTAACAAATAGAGTTGCTGCAATTCAATCTTATCTTAAAATTGATGAGAAACGTATGCATTTAAAAGAAGCAGAATTAAAAACGCAAGATCCATCTTTTTGGAATGATCCCAAAAAAGCAGAAGAGCAAATGAAGACTATTAGAGGATTAAAATACTGGGTAGAATCTTTTGATAAATCTAAAGCTGCAGTTGATGATTTAGAAGTTTTGTATGAGTTTGTAAAGGAAGGAATGACAAGTGAAGCGGATTTAGATAAGTCCTATAAAATCATTTTGAAGGAAATAGAGGATTTGGAGCTTAAAAACATGTTATCTGGTGAGGAAGATTCCTTAAGCGCAGTTCTTCAAATAACAGCAGGAGCAGGAGGAACAGAAAGTTGCGATTGGG
>JBILAB010000262.1:0-7473 GCA_044354455.1 Crocinitomicaceae bacterium
AAGCGCGCTTTACAGCACGAACAACAGATGAAGCATGGTAAATCATTTGATCTAAGGTAATTGGTAAAGTTGTTTCATGTCCGGCCATCACATTTGAAGCGGAATCGCCGACTAAAATGATATCCATTCCAGCCTCATCAATAATTCGAGCCATTGAAAAATCATACCCCGTTAACATGGATATTTTCTTACCCGCACTTTTCATCTCAAAGAGTGAATGTGTTGTTACTTTTTTTAAATTTTTATGTACAGACATTTTTAAAGTATATAGCCAAGTTCTAAAAAATAGGCAGATTTATCACAATTTATTTAAATAATTCTCAACATTTGTCTGAATTCGATTTGCAATATCTGAAGTTTCAGATTTAACAAATGTATTTCCTGAAATTCGTTCATACAATTCAATATATCGATAAGTAATTGTTTGCACAAATTCCTCCGGCATTTCTGGCATTGTTTGACCTTCTAAACCTTGAAATCCATTTTCCATTAACCATTGTCGAACGAATTCTTTCGATAATTGTTTTTGTGGCTCGCCTTTTATTTGGCGCTCCTCGAAACCTTCCAAATAAAAATAACGAGAAGAATCGGGTGTATGGATTTCATCAATTAAAATAACCTTGTCATTTAGCAGTCCAAACTCATATTTCGTATCGACTAAAATAAGACCACGTTGTGCTGCAATTTCAGTTCCACGTTGAAACAAAGCACGAGTATAATTTTCCATTTGTAAATAAATAGCTTCCGGAACAAGATCTTTTTGAATAATTTCTTCACGTGATATGTCTTCATCATGCCCTTCTTCTGCTTTAGATGCTGGAGTGATAATCGGTTCTGGAAAACGGTCATTTTCTTTTAAACCCTCAGGCATTTCCACCCCACAAATCATCCTTTTTCCTGCAGCATATTCTCGCGCTGCATGACCTGCTAAATATCCTCGGATTACCATTTCAACTCGGATTGGCTCACAAGCTAGCCCAACAGCAACCGAAGGGTCTGGTGTAGCAAGTAACCAGTTAGGAACAATATCTTTGGTTGCATCTAAAAACATCGTGGCTACTTGATTCAAAACTTGCCCTTTAAATGGAATTCCTTTAGGAAGAACATGGTCAAATGCAGAAATTCTATCAGATGCGACCATCACAACTAAATCATTCTTTAGGGTGTAAACATCTCTAACTTTACCATGATAGACGGATAATTGTCCTGGAAAATTAAACTCTGATTCTGTTATTGCATTCATTAATCTATAATTATATTATTTTTTCTCTTTTTCTTCAGCTTCTTCAAAAGCAGTTACAATTTTTTTTACCAAACTATGACGGATAATGTCACTCTGTCCCAAACGAATAACGCCGATTTCCTCAATATCTTTTAAGACATCTAAAACATGAGCTAAACCAGATTTTTGTTTGTGAGGCAAGTCTACTTGCGTCATATCGCCAGTAATTACAAATTTAGCAGTCATTCCCATTCTGGTGAGAAACATTTTCATTTGCATAGGCGTTGTGTTCTGCGCCTCATCTAGAATTACAAATGCTTTGTCCAATGTTCTTCCACGCATAAAGGCAAGTGGAGCAATTTCAATGACCCCAAATTCTAACATGTCTGCTAATTTTTCATGTGGAATCATATCGCGAAGCGCATCGTATAATGGCATCAAGTAAGGATCTAGTTTTTCTTTCAAGTCGCCTGGTAAAAACCCTAAATTTTCTCCCGCTTCTACTGCAGGTCGCGTTAGCACAATTCTCTTAACTTCCTTCGCTTTTAATGCTTTTACAGCCATCGCAACAGCCGTATATGTTTTTCCAGTTCCTGCAGGTCCAATTGCAAAAACCATGTCCTTTACATTTATTTCTTGGACTAATTTTTTCTGATTAACTGTCCTAGCTTTAATTTTTACGCCGCCATTGCCATGAACTAAAGTTTCTGAACCGTCATCATTTGAGAGAAGCTTTGAACCATCTGACAACATTAAATTGTCAATTGAATTCTCAGTCAAAAAATTAAATTTATTGAAATGGGCGACTAAAAGTTCGAATTTCCGTTCAAACTCATCCATAACTTCTTCATCTCCATTTAATAAAATCGTGTTTCCACGAGCAATTATTTTCAACTTCGGAAAAAAAGTTTTGAGATAACGGAGATTAGCATCATTAACGCCAAAAAATTCAGCTGGATTAATTCCAACTAACTCAATCAAACGGTCGGCAGTATTCAATTATTTTTTCATTTAAATTAAGCTTAATTATTGCTTTTAGATTACATTTGGTAAAATTAAAAATTAATTAGGATAATGAATTCTGTTTTTGAATGCAAATCATAACTTTAACAACAGATACTGGATTACAAGACTATTATGTTGCTGCTATAAAAGGGGAAATACTCAAAGAAATTCCTAATGCCAACATAATAGACATTTCTCATACAATTAAGCCTTTTGACATTGCTGGAGCTGCTTTTCAACTTCTTTGCTGTTATAAAGATTTTCCACTAGGGACGATTCATATAGTTGGCGTTGATAGTGAACCAATACTTAATGGTGAAAACCAAAGTTTTCCTACAATATTAAATTTTAATGGGCATATTTTTATTTGCAATGACAATGGGTTTTTTGGAAGTTTATTAGAGGGAGAGATTTCAGAGAGTTTATATAAGTATTCTGATATCAAAAAGAATGAAGACATGTGGCAGTTTACTACAAAAAATTGTTTTGTCCCATTAGCGACAAAGATTGCAATGAATATTCCAATAGAATCTTTTACTGAAAAAGTTTTTACATACAAGAAAGTCTTTATTCAAAAGCCAATTATTGATCAATTTACAATTCAAGGAATAGTAATTCACATAGATTCATTTGGAAATTTAATCACCAATATATCACGTGCAGATTTCAATAGATTTGGAGATAACACACCCTTTACAATACGTTTTGTAAAAGGACAATATTTTATTGATAAAATTTCTAAAACCTACAATGCTGTCCAAAATGGTGAACTAGTTGCTTTATTTAATAGTACAGATCATCTTGAAATAGCTCTAAATAGAGGTGCCAATCAAAGTACAGGAGGAGCTGATAGTATGTTTGGCATGCGTATAGATTCTGTTATTCAAGTAAAGTTTGAACCTGCAGGCTCTCAAGTTGATTTTAATTCACTTTTATAAATAATGCTAGTTCGTATCGTTAAATTACAATTTAAAGAAGAGAAAATAAATGATTTTCTCCTGCATTTTGAAACTGTTAAATGGGAAGTCACAAATTTTCCTGGTTGCAGGGGGATGAAACTACTTCAAGATCTGAATAATCCCTGTATAATAATGACTTATAGTGTTTGGGATGATGAAAAAACACTTAAAAATTATAAAAATTCAGCACTTTTTAAGTCTATTTGGCCGAATATTAAAGTTTGGTTTGATGCCAAACCAGAAGCATGGAGTCTCGTGACAACCTTTGATGGATTCAAATAAATTGAGTGTTTTAATGCCCTGAAAAATTTACAAATAATCTCATTTCTGGAACTATCTGCGAATTAAGTTTTTAAAATATTTGTATATTCAACAAAATAGCATAACTTTACGAAAATTAATTAATTTAAGTAACATGAGTAAAGGAACAGTAAAATTCTTCAATGAGACCAAAGGATTTGGTTTTGTTGTTGATGAAGAAACGAACAAAGAATATTTTGTTCACATCACAGGATTAATCGACAAAGTTAAAGAAAATGACGAAGTTGAGTTTGATCTTCAAGAAGGTCGTAAAGGTTTGAATGCCGTGAATGTAAAGAAAGCATAATCATATTCAATCTATTTAGTCTAAAAAGTCCTACCTCTGGTGGGACTTTTTCTTTTAATACAACTTTCTAATTTAACATTAGATAATTAAAATAAACTCTAATCCATTCAAAATTGATATTTTTGGGAATTAAATTGTAGTATGAGGGCTTTATATTTAAAAGAAATTAATAGTTTTTTAAGTTCAATTATTGGCTACGTTTTTATTATTATCTATTTAATTGCCTCAGGATTATTTCATTGGATAGTTTCTTTTAACACGAATTTACTTGAAGGTGCTGAGTCAGACTTGATTCCTTTCTTCAACTTATCACCCGTTATTTTTCTAATTTTAATTCCAGCTATTACAATGCGCTCAATTGCTGAGGAGAGAAGAACGGGATCAATTGAACTATTGCTAACACGACCAATTTCTGATTTAAAAATTATTCTCGCCAAGTATTTTGCTGGAGTCACATTATTGATAATTGCAATTATTCCCACTATATGCTATTTTATTTCCATGTATTACTTGGGAAAACCAGTTGGAATTATTGATGTTGGTGCAACATTTACATCTTATATTGGCTTAATCCTTTTAGGATCTGTCTTTGTTGCAATTGGAATTTTTGCTTCATGTTTAACTAATAGTCAAATTGTTGCTTTTATTTTGGCAATGTTTCTTTGTTGGATTTTTTATGACGGATTTAATTTACTTGGAAATTTTAGTCAAATTGGTGGTTTAGATTATATAATTCAATACATAGGAATTGCATTTCATTATGACTCGATCAAAAAAGGAGTAATTGAAATAAGTGATATAATTTATTTTATCTCGCTTATTGTACTTTTTATTAGTTGTTCCCTAACCATTGTTAAAACACTAAAAAAATAGCGATGAATTTCAAAAAAATATTTGATAAATACATTTATAATTGGACAATACTCCTCTTTATTTTTGTGGGAATAATATTAGTAAACATAATTGCCTCCTTAATTTCCATCAAAATAGACATGACAAAAGATCATCGTTACTCCTTGGCAAATGGGACAGAAATCTTTTTATCAAAAAAAGAAAATATAGAAAGTAGAATCAGTATTCAAATCTATCTTGAAGGGAATTTACCATCAGAAATAACGAATTTTAAAAATGCCATAAAAAGCAAGCTTAAAGACTTTAAAAGCATTGCAGGGAATCGTATTGAATACATTTTTGTAAATCCAAATAATGGAACAAAAGAAGCTCAAAATGAATTATTTGCACAAATTTATGATCGAGGACAAGGAATACTTCCTTTAGAAATTAGCTATTTAAAAGATGGAGAGCAGCGACAAGTAATGATTTGGCCAGGTGCTAAAATGTCCTATTCTATTAATGGAATTATTAAAGAAAGTAGCATCCAATTTTTGCCTGGAACAAAACCAGGATCTCCCTATGGTTTAGCTCAAATGACCGATATTATAGAAAATGCACACAATAACTTAGAATACAATCTGATTTCAGCAATTCGCAAATTAACCCAAAAAGAAAAAAAGAGAATTGCCTTCTTACATGGACACGGAGAACTTAATTTATACCAAACACAAAGAGCACGAGCATTAATTTCCTCTTATTTCTCAATTGCTGATATTACTTTAAATGATTCAATCGCTGCTTTAGATGATGTTGATGGTCTAATTATCGCTGATCCACAAACTCCATTTTCAACGAAAGATCTATATCTAATTGATCAATTTGTAATGAAAGGTGGGAAATTAATGTGTTTTATGAATGCGCTACAAATCGATGAAGATACATTAATGACAAGGGGTGTCGTAAATACTTTAAGAAAAAATCTCAAACTAGATAATATGTTATTTGACTACGGAATTAAGTTGAATGAAAATTATGTAATAGATGTACAATGTGTTGCAAAAATAGTTCCTTTTGCAGACCAAACTTTTCTTCCTTGGTTTTTTCATGTGTTGGCAAGACCTTCAAAACATCCGATAACACGAAATGTTGAACCGGTTTCTTTAAAATATGTTAATGAAATACAGTTTGTTCCGCAAGAAAATGTTGCTCTTTGTCCGATACTCAATTCCTCAAGTAATTCAAATAAAACTGGATTAGCACCTTTAGTGAGTCTTTCTTTACCATTAAATTACGGAAAAAATCCAGAGTTAGTTGAAAATCCAGAAGATGAAAAAAATCAGTTGTGCCTTGCAGGACTTGCGGAAGGATACTTTCAATCGCACTTTAAAAATCGAATAGTATCTGAATTTGCAAACAACCCGGATTCTAAATACAAATCGAAAAGTTCAGAAGAAGGAAAAGTTATGGTTGTCGGAAACGGCCAGTTTATTGCAAATAAATACGATTCTATTCAAAAACCAAATACAGAGGAATTTGCCTATTTTCCTAATGAAATTAATGACTTAAGAATGGATCCGGAATTGGCAAAAAGAAGAATTCCTTTATTTTTTGGAAACCAAGAATTTTTTCAAAATTTAGTCGATTATATGATGGGAGATAATTCAGTACTCGATATTCGAAGCAGGCAAATTGATATAAAAGAAATTGATAAAGAAAAAATAAAATTGTACGCTGGATTTTACAAAGTACTAAATATGATTGTTCCAATTGCTATAATCTTATTGCTTTCATTCATTTGGAATATCCTTAGAAAGAAAAAATACCTCAAAAGAAATACTACATATTAATTTACATATGAATAAAAAACTTGTCATTTTCCTTGGACTTTTTCTAATAATCGCTTTGGGATGGTATACAAAAAAAGCACTATCTCAAGCTGGAAAATCTGATAGTAATTCACAGTTAATTGACTTTGCAATTCAAGATACAAATTCAATTGATAAAATAATAATCACTGAGTCTGATTCTAAGAAACTTGAAATTATTCGAAAAAATGGGAGCTGGGAAACAGCAAAGGGAATTTGCATAAATCAAGAAAGTGTACATTTTATCTTAGAAGCTATCGGAAAAATATCCTTTAAGGGGTACTTATCCGAAAAAGCTCAGACAAAATTCACTGAATTAATGTCAGCTAGCTATAAAAAAGTGGAGATTTTTCAAAATGGCGAATGGTCAAAAACATGGTACATTGGCCCGCCAACACCTGATCATTATGGACAAATAATGCTTTTAGAAACTGAAGAAGCTGGGAAAAGTTCTTATCCGGTTATGATGAGTATTTCTGGAATGAATGGTATAATTGAACCTCGTTTTTTTGCAGATGAACGCAAATGGATTTGTACTTCTATTTTTAACTTAGAAATGAATGAAATTTCAAAAGTTGATATAAAGTACCCTAAAGAATCGTACCGTAATTTTACAATCTTACAGAAAGGAAGAAATTTTTCTGTTATGCAAAATCATAAACCATTTACATCGATAGATACTGCAAATATATTTCGCTACTTACAGAACTATAAAAAAATACATTTCAATATTCCAAATTATGAATTATCAAAAAAACAATGCGATAGTCTTCATAAATCAACGCCTTTTTGTATTCTTAAACTAAGTGAAAAATCAGGTCATAAAACTAATCTACGAATGTTTAGAATTAATTCTAGTATATCACAAGAAAACGAGTTTGGAGAATTAATAAACCAAGATATGGACCGATTTTGGTGTGAATTGCCAAATGGAGAATTTGTAAAGTGCCAATATTTTGTTTTTAATCCCTTAATTATGGG
>JBILAB010000095.1:0-7461 GCA_044354455.1 Crocinitomicaceae bacterium
AAAGAAATTGAAACTCATTCCTCATGAATAGTTTTATAAATATTTTATTGCTGATCGTTACTTTCCCAACAATGCTGCTCTGTATTTTTATTGGTTTTGATTTGCCAATTGAGTTTTTAAGAACTACAGCGCGAACGATGCCTTACGCTTCTGAAATTTTACTCGTTTTCGGCTTGCTTTTATTAGTTATTTCCTTACGGCGTTCAATTCGCAGATGGATGGGGGTTTGGATGACTAAGCAAACTAAAAAATTTCATTGGAATTCTGAAATTAGTCAAACTCGAAAGCAAAGGGTAATTGTTTACACGCTCCTAGAAGCTGCTGTATTACTAAGTTTAGCTATTGGTTATTATTTTTTAACGCCCGATGCATGGTTTCCTGCTCTTGTAGTGCTTGTTTTTTCAATAGAAAGTATCGTTTTCTTATTAATTTGTAGCAGAAAATTATTTCGAATAGGACTAAGTTCCAAGGCGATTTTAGTTGCAGATAGAGAAGTTATTTTAATTTATCTGGCAGGCTTAAGACAAGTCAGTATTAGTCAACAAACAGTTTATTTTGATTACACAAATGACCTGCAATTGTCATTTCCTACAGATTGTTTGTTAGCAGAAGAGAAAGAACTTTTTTTTGAGAATTTAAGTAGCTTAGTAGATAAAAACAAAGTGTTGTTTAGAAATGTAACTACTTCTTAAATGAAAATTCTTATTACTCGCTTTAGTTCAATTGGTGATATCGTCTTGACTTTCCCCATTCTAAGGTGTTTAAAAATTCAAGTGCCAAGTTCAGAAATTCATTACGCTACAAAGATTCAGTTCAAGGAATTAGTAACGGCATCTGAGTACATAGATCGTCAGTATTTTTTGGAGAATTCGCTTAAAGATTTAATAAAAGCACTTCGAAAAGAGAAGTATGACCTAATAATTGATCTTCATAATAACCTCAGAACACTACAAATTTCTTCTGCTCTTGGCGTAAAAACGCTACGTTTCCCAAAATTAAATTTCAAAAAATGGCTTTTAGTCAATTTGAAAGTAAATAAAATGCCTAATCTTCATCTTGTTGATCGCTATTTTCAGGCAGTAAAAACACTTGGTGTAGTTAATGATTCAAAAAACAATACTTTTTTTATTTCTGCAGAAAATGAAATTGACATTAAAAAACAATTTAATTTAAGTTCAAAATCTTATATCGCTGTTGTAATTGGAGCGCAATTTTCTACAAAAAGAATCCCACTTGATAAATTAATTCAAATACTTTCAGGAATAAATTATCCGATGGTCTTGATTGGCGGAAAAACGGACAAAATAGTGGCAACTGAACTCTGCAAGAACTTAACTGAAAAAGAAATATATTCTGCTTGTGGAGATTTCAACATTCTTCAATCCGCAAGTATTGTAAAACAAAGTAAAGCAGTTTTAACAAACGATACGGGAATGATGCACATTGCTTCGTGCTTTTCTCTACCAATTACAACGGTTTGGGGAAATACAAGTTCTGCATTTGGAATGACGGCATACACACCAGAAAATAATTCGGAAATTTTTAATTTTGAAGTTCAAGATTTAGCTTGCCGTCCTTGTTCAAAAATTGGATTTCAAAAATGCCCAAAAGGTCATTTTAAGTGCATGGAGCTACAAGATGCCATGTTGATTTCTCAACAAATAAATAAGGGGATTTAATCTTCTGTAAATAATTTCTTTAATTCTGTAGCATCGCTGGGCTTCATTTTTCCTGCGAGGATAAGACTTAATTGCTTTCTTCTCAAAGCTCCATCAAAACGCTTTATTTCTTCCTCGGTTTCAGGAATTAATTCAGGAACTTGAATTGGACCTCCATTTTGATCAACTGCTACAAAAGTATAAATGGCTTCATTGCATTTTTCTCTAACTCCAGTTATTGCGTCTTCAACAAATACATCAACAAATACTTCCATAGAGCTTGAAAATGCACGCGATACTTTTGCTTCTAAGGTTAAAATAGAAGCATGTTTAATCGGTTTTTGAAATGAAACGTTATTAACGGAAGCGGTCACTACAACTCGTTTGCAATGCCTGTGAGCGGATACACTCGAAATGAGATCCATCCATGCTAAAAGCTGACCACCAAATAAATTTCCTTGTGTATTTGTGTCGTTGGGCAACACAACTTTAGTTGAAATAGATAATGTTTCTGCTGCTTTTTTTGATATCATTCTACAAATGTATTCAATCCAGTCAAATATCTTAATTTAAATTGTGTATCTTCGGCAAACTTTTTTTTGTCAAAGTTGTTTTATCACTAGATTATAAAATTTAATGAAATTATCTCTCCTCATAATAACAATTGTTTTTTGTTTTTTTAACACTATTAATTCTCAAGTTCAACGTAAAGTTGACATGCAGAATACCCGTGATGGCGAAAACATAGAATATTGCTTTACGCATAAAAAAATGCAAGCCTTACTTCAAAATCAGGATTTCTTGACACAATTTAATCTTGATGAAATTGCATTTGACAAAGCCATGAAAAAGGGTTCTTCTTCCAAAGGCACCGTTTTTAGAATTCCTGTTGTTTTTCATGTTCTCCATAATCAGGGAATAGAAAATATTTCAGATGAACAAATCATTAACGCTGTAGCAATTTTAAACCGTGATTATAGAAAACAAAATGCTGATACCGCAACTGTACATCCAGATTTTCTAGGTCTTCCTTTTGATTCTGAAATAGAATTTGTTTTAGCAACAAAAGCTCCTGATGGAACTTGCTTTAAGGGAATTACAAGAACAGAAACAATTTTAACTTTCCAAGGGGAAGATGGAGATGCCCAAGCTCAGGCAGTACGAGATGGTAATGACGTTTACATTGGTGATTGGCCAGGAAATAAATACCTAAATTTCTTTATTTGCGATGATATAGGTGGGGCTGCTGGTTATACAAGATATCCTTCTCAATGGTCTGCTGATGATATGACAAATGGAATTTGGGTTCTACATACTTATGTTGGCTCGATAGGTACAAGCTCTGAAAGTCATAGCCGAGTGCTAACACACGAATGCGGACATTGGTTGAATTTGCCACACACCTGGGGTTCTACTAATAATCCTGGTCTTGAAACCTCATGTGATACAGATGATGGTGTTACTGATACTCCTAATTGTATTGGCGTTACAGCCTGTATTTTAAATGCAAATACCTGCGATTCTGACAATGCATATTGGGGATTTGATATACATGATAACGTGAATAATTATATGGATTATTCATATTGTTGCAAGATGTTTACAGCAGGACAAGCTGCTCGAATGAGAGTAGCAGTTCAACAAGCAAATACAGGACGTGCAAATTTGTGGTCTTCTGCAAATTTAATAGCTACAGGAGCAAACGGCTCATTGTATTTATGTAAAGCAGCTTTTTCTACCGATAAATCAACTATTTGTTTAGGAGATGCAGTTCAGCTAACAGATGATTCTTACAACTTAGTTACAAGTTGGCAATGGGAAATAACTCCGGCTTCTGGTTGGTCGTTTTCACCTGGTTCTTCAGCTTCGAGTCAAAATCCAAGTATAATTTTCAATACTTCAGGTTTATACTCTGTAAAATTAATCGCGAATGATGGTTCAATTAGTGATGAGGAATTAAAACTAAATTACATTCGCGTAGCTCCAGAGGCAGCAGTTTTACCTTTTTGGGAAGGTTTTGAGGCATATAGTTCTCTAACAAATATTGACAATTGGGAAATAACTAATTTCAATGAAAATAATGCTTTTACGATTGAAAATACAACTAGTCATTCAGGTCTTAAATGTGCAAAATTAGTCAACTTTGGGGAAGCTTCTTTAAGCATTGACGAACTTACTTCTTCTACGATTGATTTATCGTCGATTGCCCCAACGGATACTGTGACGCTAAGTTTTAGGTATTCTTACCGCAAAAGAGATGAAAGTAATTATGAGTATTTAAAAGTATTCATTTCTTCGAATTGTGGAAGTTCTTGGGCACAAAGAAAAACGCTAGGAAATAATAATTTATCGCCCATAGCTTACTCAGGTTTTTGGCTACCAAGCGAAGAAAGTGATTGGACAACTGTTCACATGACAAATGTCACAAGCACTTATTTTACAAGCAATTTTAAAATGAAATTCCGTTTTGAAGGAAATGGAGGGAATAATTTTTATTTAGACGACATAAATTTATATGCTGGGTCAGCTTCAAATGATTTGGTTTTAGGAGTTCAAGAAACTGCTACAATTTCTAGTTTAGAATTATTCCCAAATCCTGTTGAGGATGAATTGCAACTTCATTTTAGAAGTAAGCAAAATGAGGCCATTCAATTTTCAATTGTAGATGTAACAGGAAAAATTCTTTCACGTCAAATAATAAAAGCAGTTACTGGAAGTAATATAGTATTATTCCCAGTTTCAAATTTAGCTTCGGGAGCTTATTTTCTCAAAATGGGTTCTGAAGAAACAATAAATGCTCTTAGATTTATTATAAAATAATATTTTTCTTTATATTTGATAATGTTATACTAGTTCATCAAACGCTTTACCCAAATGAAATTTCTCCAATTTTTTCTTGCAGTTTTTCTTCTACTATTTGTAAATCAAACACTTAATGCCCAAAGAAAACATGTGTTTAATCCAGCAAATGCCAGAGATGGAGAACTAGTTGAGTTCTGCCACACGCACTTAAAGATGAATGAATTGCTTCAAAACCCTGATTATGCAAAAGCAAAAGCAGAAGACGATGCAAATTTTAACGCAGCATTAAAAAAAGGAGGATTTCAAAAGGCTACTATTTATAAAATTCCTGTAGTTTTTCATGTACTACACATAAATGGTGTTGAGAATATTTCAGATGAACAAATTTTTAATGCTGTAGCTATTTTAAACCTTGATTTTAGAAAACAAAATGCTGATACAGCAAATGTTCATGTTGATTTTCAGGGTATGCCAGCAGATGTAGAGATTGAGTTTGTCTTGGCTACCAAAGCTCCGAATGGAACTTGTTTTAAGGGAATTACTAGAACTAATTCAGCTCTTTCGTATGATGGTTCAAGTGGATCTGCTCAGGTTACAGCAATTAGAAATGGAAATGATATTTATATAGGATCTTGGCCAGGAAATAAATACTTAAATATTTTTGTGTGCGGAGAAATAGGTGGTGCTGCAGGTTATACTACAAATCCCTCAACATTTTCAGCAACTTCAATGAATAATGGAATTTGGATTCTACATGATTATGTTGGTTCTATAGGAACAGGATATGTTGGTTCAAGTAGAGCATTAACACATGAAGTAGGGCATTGGCTAAATTTAGAACATACGTGGGGGCCTAATAATGATCCAGGGACAACAAGTTCTTGTTCAACTGATGATGGTGTTACAGATACTCCAAATTGTATTGGTGTAACCGCTTGCTTATTAAATTCTAACACCTGTAATTCTGATAATGCATATTGGGGATTTGATATTAGAGATAATGTAGAAAACTATATGGATTATTCTTATTGTAGTAAAATGTTTACTTCGGGGCAAGTCGCAAGAATGAGAACTGCAGCTCAGCAAACAAATACTGGCAGAGCAAATCTTTGGTCAAGTGCAAATTTAACAGCAACAGGAGCAACAGGAATTCTTTCTTTGTGTAAGGCACAATTTACAAGTGATAAAACATCTATTTGTTTGGGTGATCAGATTCAATTTACGGATGATTCCTATAATTCAGCAAATTCATGGAATTGGCTTATAACACCTTCAAGTGGTTGGTCATTTGTTGCAGGAACATCAGCAACGAGCCAAAATCCTAAAATACTCTTTTCTGCACCAGGATCCTATTCAATTAAACTTACCGCATCTGACGGCTCAATTTCTGACGACGAGCTCAAGACAAATTTTATTTTTGTGACACCTCAAGCTGCAACATTACCATTCTGGGAAGGTTTTGAAAATTATACAAGTTTAGCAAATTTAAATAATTGGGAGGTTTACAATCCTCAGAATAACAATGCCTTTACGATTGAAAATACTACGAGTTTTTCTGGATCAAAATGCGCAAAGCTTGTAAATTTTGGGCAAACACCCTCCAATATTGATGACCTTATTTCTGCTCCAATTGATTTATCAGTTATTCCAGCTTCTGGAATAGTTACTTTAAGTTTCCGATATGCATACCGCAAAGTAACAAGCGCTAATTATGAATATTTTAAAGTTTATATCTCTTCAAATTGTGGAGAATCTTGGGCACTTAGAAAAACCTTAGCAAATAATAATTTATCGAGTTTAACTTCAACATCATCTTGGACACCAACTCAAATAAGTGACTGGGTTACTGTTCATATGACTAATGTTACGAATACATATTTCACAGATAACTTTAAAGCTAAATTCTCATTTGAAGGAGTAGGAGGTAATAACTTTTATTTGGATGACATTAATTTATACGCAGGAGCACCTTCTGATAATTTAGTAACAGCGGTAATTGATGAGGTTATTGATCTTGAGAATTTTTCACTTTATCCAAATCCTACTGATGCTGAATTCAACGTTCAATTCAATGTTAACAAACAAGAACGCTTAAGATTTGAAATTCAAGATTTAGCAGGAAAGTTTGTCCGTCAACATTTTATTCTAGCGAATGAAGGAACAAATTTAGTTTCTTTTGAAACTTCAGAACTTTCTAAAGGAATGTACTTACTTAAAATAAGTTCAGCTTCTGGAGCGAAAACAGTTCCATTTATAGTAAACTAGTTTTTTTGATTTAAAAAGTTAAAAAGTTTAAGTCCTTTTGCTTTACCTATAATTATCACTAACTCATCCAAACGTTTAGATCGCATATTTTTTATGGTTTTAAATTCTTTAAAAAGCACTTCTTTGGTTTTTTCTCCAATACCATTTAAAACATCTAATTCTGAAGTAATAGCCTCTGTGCTTCTTTTATTTCTATGGTGGGTTATTCCAAAACGATGTGCCTCGTTGCGCATAAATTGAATAAATTTAAGACTTTCAGACCGTTTGTCAATATAAATAGGATACTGATCTCCAGGAAAAAAAATCTCCTCGAGTTTTTTTGCAATACCAACTATAGCGACTTTTCCACGTAAATTCAATTCCTCTAGTGCATCTAAGCCAGCGCTTAATTGTCCTTTTCCACCATCAATTATAATAAGTTGTGGCAGGGATTGCTCTTCTTCGAGCATTCTCTTGTAGCGTCGAAAAACAATTTCACGCATTGTGGCAAAATCATCCGGGCCATCTACCGTTTTTACATTAAAATGCCGGTAGTCTTTTTTTGCAGGCTTACCATTTTTGAATACTACACAAGCAGAAACAGCATTTGTTCCTTGGAGATTTGAGTTGTCAAAACATTCCATGTGAAGGGGTAATTCGGATAAGCGAAAATCTGATTTTACTTGTTTTAGAATTCTATCTTGGCTTGATTCTGGAGTTTTTAAAAATTCTTTTTTCTGCTTTTCAAGTTTGTAAT
>JBILAB010000096.1:0-7364 GCA_044354455.1 Crocinitomicaceae bacterium
TAAAAAACTACTGATAAAAGGAATAAAATTTATATTTTTGCCCCCTGTTCATTGAATATTGGAGGGATGGGTGAGTGGCTGAAACCACCAGTTTGCTAAACTGACGTACGGGAAACTGTACCGCGGGTTCGAATCCCGCTCCCTCCGCAATAAATATTAAAACGGATTGTTTCGGGATGAGAACCAGCGGGTTCGAACCGGAGCAAAGCGGAGCAAAGCGGAGCTCACTGAAAAGCGACAATAGGAGCTTGAAGTAATCCCGCTCCCTCCGCAATAAGTATTAAAACGGATTGTTTCGGGATGAGAACCAGCGGGTTCAAATCTAATGAAGAAGAGTCTTATTGTTGGCTTATCTATTGTAAATCGTAATAATCTTATTACTTTTGCACTCACTTTCTGAAAAACGTTTCAGGAAGATTTAATTAAACAGATGATACATTAGTTCGGGGCGTAGCGTAGTCCGGTCATCGCGCCTGGTTTGGGACCAGGAGGTCGCAGGTTCGAATCCTGCCGCCCCGACGAGGGGGATGAGCAATCATCCCCCTTTTTTAATTAGTTTCAATTGATTGGTCCGCTAGCTCAGCTGGATAGAGCAACGCCCTTCTAAGGCGAAGGCCTCAGGTTCGAATCCTGAGCGGATCACAAAAAAGTGCCCACTTCATTTTTGATGAGGGCTTTTTATTTTCAGGCGACTGAAACTTGTTTCTTAGAGCCAAGAAAATAGAAAGACCGAGCTTTGCATTGCAAAGTGGGTGCTATGCTTGGAATGAGCCATTTGTTAGGTTCTCCACTCCTGAGCGGATCACAAAAAGTGCCCACTTCATTTTTGATGAGGGCTTTTTTTTGTGCATCCCCTATTTAGAGCACTTTGATTTACAAGGTCTTGACAAATAAACCAAAACTTATTTCTGCTGTAGTCAAATCTGTGTGAACCAACTAATTATATAATTATTTAACTATCTTTGATAAAAATAAAGCAAGTATGAAAACACTTATCTTACTATTCTCTGTTCTTTTTACTGCAATTAGCTTTGCTCAAGTTCCTTCTTATGTGCCTGCTAATGGCCTTGTTGGTTGGTGGCCATTTAATGGCAATGCCAATGATGAAACGATAAACAATTTTAATGGAATTTTAACAGGAGGACAATATACAGCTGGAAGAGGAGGAGTTGCAAACACTGCAATACTATTCAATTCTTCAACTGCAGGATATGTAGATGTAAACATAGGTAATAATCTTGTTGGACAATTTAGTGTAATGATGTGGATCAGAGCAGATAGAAGTGCAGGATATGTAGGAGAATCAAATGTATGTCCAGGAGGAGTGTCGGTACCTATGGCAAATTCAAATCAAAATTGGGCGATTATCCCAAACCAGTCTGGGTCTAATTTAGGCGTTGGTTTATCATTTGTGCAAAATGGGATAATGGTTGGTGAACATGCACCTAATATTTTAGTTAGCCGATTAAGTCATTCATCTAACTCAACAACATTCAATCAAGTAGTTATAGTATACCGTACAGATAGTACCTTTTTATATCTAAATGGTTTAAAAGTTAGATCCAGAGCTATATATTGTAGTACAAATAATAAATTTATTGGCCCGCAAATTCGTTTTGGTGGATCATTATATTCTCCAAATTTTGCTGGAATTATTGACGATATTGGTATTTGGAACCGTGCAATAACAGACTGTGAAATACAAAATCTTTATTCCTCTACAAATCCTACAAACACTACGTCACAAACTGCTTGTGACTCTTATGTATGGAATGACACAACTTATACTGAATCTGGAGTTTATACAGGAACAACTACAAACTGTGTTACTGAGTCTTTGAACTTAACAATTACACCTAGTTCTACAAACACAACATCAGCTTCAGCTTGTAATTCTTATACTTGGAATGGAACAACTTATACTGCATCTGGAATTTATACAGGAACCATTACAAACTGTGTTACTGAATCTTTGAACCTTACCATTACACCAAGTTCTACAAACACAACGTCACAAACTGCTTGTGGCTATTATGTATGGAATGACACAACTTATACTGAATCTGGAGTTTATACAGGAACAACTACAAACTGTGTTACTGAGTCTTTGAACTTAACAATTACACCTAGTTCTACAAACACAACAACAGCTTCAGCTTGTAATTCTTATACTTGGAATGGAACAACTTATACTGCATCTGGAGTTTATACAGGAACTATTACAAACTGTGTTACTGAATCATTGAACTTGACAATCGCCCCTGCAACAACAACAGGAAGTGTTAGTACATCAATTTGTGCAGGAGGCTCTTATATTTGGCCAGCAAATGGACAAACCTATACAACTGCGCAATCAGGAGTTACTGTAGTTACTGATTGTAATACCGCTACTTTGAACTTGACTATTACTCCAAGTTCTACAAATACAACAACAGCTTCAGCTTGTAATTCTTATACTTGGAATGGTACAACTTATACTGCATCTGGAGTTTATACAGGGACAACTGCAAACTGTATTACTCAATCATTGAACTTGACAATCACCCCTGCAACAACAACAGGAAGTGTTAGTACATCAATTTGTGCAGGAGGCTCTTATATTTGGCCAGCAAATGGACAAACCTATACAACTGGGCAATCAGGAGTTACTGTAGTTACTGGTTGTAATACTGCTACTTTAAACTTAACAATTAATCCAAATTCTACCAGCACGACAACTACTTCGTCTTGTGGAACTTATACATGGGTGAATAACGGACAAACATACACGCAGTCTGGTGTCTACACAGTTATATCTGCAAACTGTGTTACGCAATATTTGAACTTAACAATAACTCCAAGTTCTATCAACACGACAACTGCTCTAGCTTGTTACTCTTATGTATGGAATGGAACAACATATACTGTATCTGGCGTTTATGCAGGAACAACTTCAAACTGTGTTACGCAATATTTGAACTTAACAATTTCACCAAGTTATACCAACACAACAACAGTTTCAGCTTGTGATAACTATACTTGGAATGGAACAACTTATTCTACAACTGGAACTTACACAGGAACAACATCAAACTGTGTTACGCAAGCTCTGAATCTTACTATAAATACTAATACTTCTAGTTCTATCTCTCAAACAGCACTAGACTCATATACTTGGCTGGTAAATAATCAGACATATACTACAACAGGAGCATATACAGCAGTAATTCCAAATGCTGCAGGATGTGATAGTACCATTACACTCAACCTTACCATGAACTTTTCAGGTATCAATGATTTAAGTGCTTCAAAACTTAATATCTATCCTAATCCTACAAATGGTGATTTCACTATAACAGGTTTGGAATTATTAGGAACAGTTTCTTCTTTAAGTCTTACCGATATAAATGGTAAAGTAGTAAAAGTTCTAGATACAAAAGCTACTAAATTTAGTATGGCTTCAATAAAACCAGGTGTTTATTTCTTGAATATAATATCCGGGAATAAACAAGAAGTACTAAAGATTGTGAAGGAATAAAAAATTAATGTTGTAGAAAAGGATACCTACAAATAAAACTTTGCAATCACAGCTGATTTTAAAGAAGAGGGCACTTCATGTTCTTCCTTATATATTGCAAAAATAGAAGCACCTGATCCAGACATAGAAACATAGCACGCGCTCGTCTTTTCTAATTCACTTTTCAATTGGGCAATTTCTGGATGAGCTTTAAATACGCTTTCTTCAAAATCATTTTTCAGCAAAGCAGGCCAAACTTCTATTGTAAGAGAAAGTAGTTCCCTTACTGTTTTTTCAGGCATTCTTGGGGAAACTCCTGAATAAGCTTCCTTAGTTGAAACGTAAATTTTTGGGTTAAAAAGAACACAGTAAAGACCATTTAAGTTTAATGAAATTGGTGTTAGCAGTTCTCCGCGGCCTTTTGCAAGTTGTGGTTCATTCCGAATAAAAAAAGGACAATCACTTCCCAATTCAGTAGCTAGGAGACATAAAATTTCAATGTCTAATTTTAAGGAAAATAGTTCATTTAAAGCTAAGAGCACATGTGCAGCATCCGAAGAACCTCCACCAAGACCTGCACCAATTGGAATTTGCTTGCGTAAATGAATACGTACATTTCCTATTTCATAGCGCGACTTCATTAAGTAAAATGCCTTTTCACATAAATTTTCTCCTCTGGCCCCAGGAATTTCTATTCCTGTTTGTTCGAAAGAAAAATCAGCAGAAAGTGTTAGCTCAAGAATATCATAAAAAGGAATCGGTACCATGCAGGTCTCAATTTCATGAAAACCATCGCTTCGCATACTAAGTATCTGTAAACCAAGATTTATTTTTGCCGGTGGAAACAATATCATCTTACAAAGTTAAAAGAACCGAGCAATTTTCTTAAATTTGTTCTTTCAAATTAATTTAAATGACAACTTACCTAGATTTTGAAGAACCGTTAAAAGCTTTAGAAGAACAAATCGAACAAACCAAAAAAATTGGTGAAACCACAGATGTGGATATGAGCGATAAAGTATCTGAACTTCAAAGAAAATTAGTAGCAAAAACAAAGGATATTTTTTCAAAGTTAAGTCCTTGGCAAAGGGTACAACTCTCTCGCCATCCAGATCGCCCCTACACGCTTGCTTATATCAATGCATTAACGGACGGTAATTTCATGGAACTTCACGGAGATAGAAATGTGAAAGATGACAAAGCAATGGTTGGTGGATTTGGATTATTGGACGGGAAAAGTGTGATGTTTATTGGGCAGCAAAAAGGAATAAATACAAAAATGCGCCAATATCGAAATTTTGGAATGGCAAATCCTGAGGGCTATCGTAAAGCTTTGCGCTTGATGAAATTAGCAGAAAAATTTAATAAGCCAATTATAACTTTTATTGATACTCCAGGTGCTTTTCCTGGTATTGAAGCAGAAGAAAGAGGTCAAGGAGAAGCAATTGCTCGTAATATTTACGAAATGATGCGCTTAAAAGTTCCTGTTATTTGTATAATTATTGGAGAAGGAGCTTCTGGTGGCGCACTTGGAATTGGTGTTGGCGATAAGGTTGTAATGCTTGAAAATACATGGTATTCTGTTATCTCACCTGAATCTTGTTCTTCTATTCTATGGCGTTCTTGGGATTTCAAAGAAAAAGCTGCAGAAGCACTAAAACTTACTTCAACAGATATGAAATCTCATGGCTTAGTAGATGAAGTGATAAAAGAACCTCTCAATGGTGCACACCGCGAACAGGAAAAAATGTTTTCCATTGTAAAAGAGAAGGTGAAGGAATACATCAAACAATTAGAAGCCATTAAACCCGACGAAAGAGTTGAACAACGTATTGAGAAGTTCAATAAAATGGGCGTTTGGAAATAACCTCTTTAAGCAGCGCTAAATGAACCAATTGCTACAAACACCTATTGAGTTTTTAAAAGGTGTTGGGCCTCAGCGTGCTGAATTGTTGCAAAAAGAAATCGGGATTTTTACCTTTAAAGATTTACTTGAATATTATCCATTTCGTTACTTAGATCGATCTTCTTACCATCGGATTTCTGATTTGCCTTATGTTGATACATCTGTTCAACTCAGAGGCGTATTAAAGGATGTCAAAGAAAGTGGTGCTGGGCGCTATAAAAAATTAACAGCGCGCTTTGAAGATGCTAGCGGAACGATTGATTTAGTTTGGTTCCAGGGTTTTCAATGGATAAAACCAAATTTAAAACTCAATGTAGAATACCAGGTTTTTGGTAAAGCAAAGTTATATAGCTCAACTTGGAATATCCCTCATCCTGAATTAACGCTTTTCTCAGAATTAACAATTCGCACTGGCTTACAAGCAGTTTATTCTAGCACAGAAAAATTAAGTGCCAGAAACCTTCATTCAAAAGGGATTGAAAAACTAGTTCATGCCTTAATTCCACAAATATCTGGCTTTATCCCAGAAATACTTCCAGAATGGATAAGCACGAAACACAACCTTATTTCAAGAGAAAAAGCACTGTTGGGAATTCATATTCCAAAAAATGAGCAGGAGTTTCAACAAGCACGGTTACGTTTAAAATTTGAAGAATTATTTTTCCTGCAACTTGAAATGCTGCTTAGAAAAGAGGTGAGTGCGAAGAAATTAAATGGATTTGTTTTCAAAGAATTGGGTGATCCTTTTAATACGTTTTATAGCCAACACATGCCTTTTGAACTTACAAATGCGCAAAAAAAGGTTATCAAAGAAATTCGGAAAGACTTTTTAAGTGCAAAACACATGAACCGCTTGCTTCAAGGAGATGTTGGAAGTGGAAAAACACTTGTTGCACTCTTAACTATGTTGATAGGAATTGGGAGTGGTTTTCAGTCGGCACTAATGGCACCTACAGAAATTCTTGCTGCTCAGCATTTTGAATCCATTCAAAAACTGCTAGCTCCCTTAAATCTTAAAGTTGCACTTCTGACTGGTTCGGTAAAAAAAGCAGCTCGAAAAGTAATTCATGAAGGATTATTAGATGGAAGTATTCAACTCTTAATCGGCACTCATGCCTTGTTGGAAGACACTGTCCAATTTCAGAATTTAGGACTTGTGGTAATCGATGAACAACACCGATTTGGAGTGGCGCAAAGAGCAAAAATGTGGCGAAAAAATACGGTGCCACCGCATGTGCTAATTATGACTGCAACACCAATTCCAAGAACGCTGGCAATGACATTTTATGGTGACTTAGATGTTTCTGTAATCGATGAACTTCCTCCGGGAAGAAAACCAATTTCTACAATTCATCGCTTTGAAAGTCACCGCATGCGCCTCTTTGGTTTTATGAAAGAACAAATTGCCTTGGGAAGGCAGATTTATGTTGTTTATCCGCTTATTAAAGAATCAGAAACCCTAGATTTTCATAATTTATTGGATGGCTTTGAGGCAGTATCACAGTCTTTTCCTATGCCAGAATATCAAGTTAGTATTGTCCACGGAAAAATGAGACCTGAAGATAAAGATTTTGAAATGCAGCGTTTTGTGAAAGGTGAAACTCAAATAATGGTTGCAACTACTGTGATTGAAGTTGGTGTGAATGTCCCAAATGCCTCCGTAATGGTAATTGAAAGTGCGGAAAGATTTGGTTTATCTCAATTGCACCAATTGCGCGGACGTGTAGGTCGAGGCGCTGAAAAATCATACTGCATTCTAATGACCGGTGAAAAACTTTCAAAAGAAGGTTTAAAAAGAATGGAAACAATGGTACAGACAAATGATGGATTCATAATTTCTGAAGTAGATTTACAACTGCGGGGGCCTGGCGATCTTATGGGAACACAACAAAGTGGTGTTTTGGATTTGAAAATTGCCGACCTAGCAAGAGATGGACAAATAGTAACAATCGCTAGAGATGC
>JBILAB010000097.1:0-7349 GCA_044354455.1 Crocinitomicaceae bacterium
TTGGGCAGTCTTTTTTGTTTTTTATCACTCTAGTAATTTTATTCGTGGTATTACGATAGTTTAGCCTTAACTTTGTAAAATAGTAGAATATGACATCAAAAGTTGTTTATTTAGGAGATTTACGGACGGAATGTACACACATTCAATCTGGAACAAAAATTATTACGGATGCACCTCTTGACAATCAGGGGAAGGGTGAAGCTTTTTCTCCGACAGATATGTTGGCAACTAGTTTGGCTTCTTGTATGATGACCATTATTGGTATTTATTGCAAAAATCATGGAATTAATTTTGATTCCTGCACCGCAGAGATTGAAAAAATAATGGGCGTAAATCCTCGAAAAGTTGAAAAAATCATTGTTCATATGGATTTTACTGGAAATAACTGGGATTCCTCTACGCTTGAAAAAGTAATTATTGCAGGGAAAACATGTCCCGTTGCTAAAACTATTGAGGACTCAGTACAAATTGAATTTAATTTTTAAAAATGGAAAGAAAGGAAACATACAAAAGGAAAGAACGCAGTGATTTAATTTATGGTTTACATCCAGTTTTAGAAGCTATTAATGCTGATCGCGAGTTAAATAAAATCTTAATTCAAAAAGGAATTAGTAAAGATGTTTTCCGCGATTTAAAAGATGCATTAGCTGGAAAAGACTTCCAACTTCAATTTGTTCCTGTAGAAAAAATAAATTCGTTAACGCAAGGAAATCATCAAGGTGTTGTAGCATTTGTAACCCCAATTGAATATCAGAATATCGAAACACTTGTTGATGGCTTGCTCGCAGCAGAAAAAAAACCGTTTATTTTAGTGTTAGATCGCATCACTGATGTCCGTAATTTTGGTGCAATCGCTCGAACAGCCGAGTGTGAAGGCGTTGACGCTATTCTTATTCCATCAAAAGGTTCTGCGCTTGTTTCATCAGATGCGATGAAAGCTTCTGCCGGAGCACTGAATCGAATTCCAGTTTGTAAATCTGATAATTTAAAGGATTCAATTTTTTATTTACAGCAAAGTGGATTGAGAATTGTAGCTTGTACTGAAAAAACTGCAGCGCCACTTTATGAGGTTAATTTACGAGGTTCCGTTGCAATCATTCTTGGTTCTGAAGAAAATGGAATTACCCAAGATTTAATTAACATGTCAGATATCCGTGCACGAATTCCCATGAAAGGAACTATTTCTTCACTCAATGTTGGAGTTGCAACCGGAATGGTATTGTATGAGAAAATTCGGCAAGAATTGTATGGATAGGATCGATTTCCTACAAATTTTAATTTTACCAATGCGATTACTTAATTATAAAAAGTAGATTTACTATTAAAAGTAAAACTTAAAACAAAAACTAAAAATAGCATTAATCACAAAAATTTAAAATTATGATAAAAATCATTAACAAATCAGCACATCTGCTAATCATTCTATTAGCACATTTCCTAATCAACACATCAATTTTCGCACAAGCGCCACAAAAAATGAGTTACCAGGCAGTTATAAGAAACAGTAATGATTCTTTGCTAATTTCTACACCTGTAGGAATGCGTATTAGTTTAGTGCAAGGAACTCCCACAGGCATTGTGGTATTTTCTGAAACTCAAACAGCAACTACCAATGCCAATGGACTAGTTAGTCTTCAAATAGGAATGGGAACAGCACTTAGTGGAACTTTTGCAAATATTGATTGGTCAGCAGGACCATACTATGTGAAAATAGAAACTGATTTATCTGGCGGAACAAATTATACAATTATTAGCAGTAATGAAATTCTAAGTGTTCCTTATGCTTTATTCAGTGCAAATGGAACACCTGGGCCGGCAGGTCCAATCGGATTAACAGGTGAAACAGGAACAACAGGTCAAAATGGCTTAAATGCGTTGATTAAAACAACTTCTGAGGCAGCTGGTGCAAATTGTGCAAATGGTGGAACAAAGATTGAAACAGGTTTGGATGCTAATGGAAATGGAGTTTTGGATGGAGGAGAGGTAATAATTTCTCTAACAAGATTTGTTTGCAATGGTTCAAATGGTTCCTCATTAACCACTTTGGCTAGTCTTCATACTATTTATGTTGGGACAAATTATTTTTCACCTGAGTATTTGAAAGTTAATGTTGGTGATACTGTCCGTTTTATATGGGTAAACGGGATTCACTCAACTACTTCAGTGGCGACTTCGGGTAACGATTCTTGGAATGTGATTCTGAGTTCTTCAAATCAACAATATCAAGAAGTAATCAACAATCCAGGGAATCATCCTTTTTCAGATCAAGTATCAGGGATTACAGGACTTATAACAACTTTAGATAATGGACTAACACCACCGGGCACAATAACGGCCTTTGCCGGTAATACTATTCCAGTTGGTTGGAAAATTTGTGATGGATCTGCAATATCAAGAACTAGTTATGATGGTTTGTTTACCGCAATTGGAATAAAATGGGGACAAGGCGATGGCTCTTCCACATTTAATTTGCCAGATTTACGAGGCAGATTTCTAAGGGGAGTAGATGGCAGTGCTGGCAATGATCCTGATGCAAATGCAAGAACGGCTCTTTATATTGGAGGTAATATTGGCAATAATATGGGCAGTTATCAAAGTGATGAACTTAAAGCACACAAGCATAATTATAATGGATGGTACGGGCCATCTGGAAATCCTGCAACAGGAACGGGCGGAAATGGTAATACAACTTCGATTTCTATTGAATCAACAAGCACAGGAGGAACAGAAACTAGACCCAAAAATGCTTATGTAATTTATATTATCAAATTATGAAAAATCAATTCATTTTAGAAAAAATACACTTTGAGAATATGGCCTATTCAGCCGTATATGTTCACCCAAGTAATCTAAACGGTTTGATAAATTCTCACCATACTCGTCCTATTATTAAATTATCAATAAATGGAAAATCAATATTTAGAAAGGTAAGAGCAAAATCTATTGAAGGTTTGGATGGAAAATCTGTTGGAATTGATCACGTTAGTTTAATTGAATTAAATGCTAACGAAAGCGACTCCGTTGTTCTTAGAAATGCAAATGTATTCGAACGATTGGTGACTTATTTTCGCAAAAACCCAAATGAAGAAATCAGGGGTGCCTGGTGGTATTTTATTGCTGGTATAGCTTTTTCCATAGCTAGTTTAATTCAAGGAATAATGAACTAACTAATTTAGAATTTCAAGTACTAGATATGCTTGGAAAAGTAATCGAAAACAAATTAAATAACAGGCCTAGAAAGAGATATATGTTCGAAAACCCTATATTTGTTATGGAAAAATTAGTGGAGAAATCTGCTCGAAAAAGCAAGATGTACCCCACTTTTGTTCTTAAATAATCTGTCCTGCCCACAATTTTTCTAAAAAATCTTTCCAGGGAAGTACCAAAATTGTATCTACTATTCTTGGCAAGGGTTCTGTACACACTACAATCGCTTTTTTCACCTCATATTCTTCTTTGAAAGCTTTTAATCCGGACAGGTGTTTTGATGTAATATTGTTAGAAGATTTTATTTCTATAGCAACTTCATTGTATCCTAAAATAAAATCTACTTCAATTTGTGTCGCTGTTCTCCAATACGAAATCAGGTATTCTAAACCTGAATAGTGCCTGTGAGCAATGAGCTCTTGAAAAATAAAGGACTCAAAAGCGTGACCAAATAATTCACTTCCTTTTTCTATTCTTCCTCGATGAATTAAATTATTTGCAACGCCTAAATCAAAAAAGTAAAATTTAGGAGCCTTCACTACACGTCTCTTTGGCTTTCTTTGATATACAGGAATAAAATACCCCAGCAAGGTGTCCTCTAAGATTTGAAAATATTCTTTTATGGTAACAGCAGAAACACCACAATCTGCGGCAATATTTGTATAATTCACCATTTCACCCTGACTAAATGCTGCGGCGTGTAAAAATTTTGCAAACACATCTACGTTTCTAATCTTAGCTTCAGCGACGATTTCATCTTGCAGATAATTACCTATGTAAGAAGAAATTAATCGTTTTTGGTTTTTTGATAAATAATGTCTTGGAAGCAATCCATTATTCAGTGCTCTGTCCAAATCAAAATTTGGGATTTCTTTGTAGCTTAGTGGATATAAGGAATATTTTAATGCCCTTCCTCCCAACAAATTTTCTCCTGTTCGAATAATTTTTCTTGGACTTGAACCGCTTAATATAAACTGGATAGTATGGTTCACGATTAGCCAATGAACTTCGTTTAATAAAATTGGAATGCGCTGAATTTCATCAATGATTACAAGTTTTTTTTCTTGAGCTAAAATTGTTTCTCGAAGGTATTCAGGATTTGTAATCAATCGTTTATATACATCTGAAAGTAATAAATCGAATACTAATGCCTCAGGAAAGAGCATTTTAAGTAAAGTACTCTTCCCTGTTTGACGGGCACCCCAAAAAAATATACTTTGTCCATCATTATCGATAAAAACTTGCTTTCTTACTAAATTCATCATCTATAATTTACACAAAGTTATAGATTTTTTAATAATAATACAAATTTTAACTTTGTATTTACATTAATAATCCAAAGTAGTACTTTGTATTTACATTAATAATCCAAAGTATAGCTTTGTATTTTTATGCTAATGTGTGATATAATTTAGGTAGTAAAAGTCAAGATTTGTTTTCATCTTAACACCTCGCTAACTCTTTATCCGGCAAGAATTGTATGGATAGATTTCTAAGTGCGAAATAACTTCATTATCAAGTCAGGAAGTTCTTTAAGATCCCCAATCGTATTTTCATAGGAATAATTAGCTGCATTATCGTTTTTAAATAAAATTGCTTGCATTCCAATTTGATTCGCCCCAGAAATATCCGCGTAATAATCATCTCCAATCATTATAGAATTTTCAGCACTTGCCTTCGCTGATTTCAGCGCGAATTGAAAAATTTCAGGGTCGGGTTTATTTTTCCCAATTGCTTCTGAACATATAATTTCTTGAAAATAATCTCTCAAGCCACAATTTGCAATTTTTATATGCTGCACTTCAGAAAAACCATTTGTTATGATGTGCATCTTAAAACCAAGGTCTTTTAATTCAGTTAATATTTCTTTTGTATTCGGAAACAATTGAATTTGCTGAGGTGATAGTTCAACATATGCATCACCAATTCTTTTTACTAAATCAGAGTCTGGCTTAAAAAAATGTTCAAGAGAAACTTTAAATCGTTCATAGCGCAAGTTTTCTTTAGTGATTTCCCCTTTGCCATACTTGCGCCATAAGTTGGCATTTTTTTTTAAGTAAATAGCATGAAATGCCTCAAATCCGTTTACTTGAGTTTCTATATTTTCATTTTTTAAGATTTGACGGATTGTAGTCTCAGAATTTCGATCAAAATCCCAAAGCGTTCGGTCTAAGTCAAAAAATAAATGTTTATCAGAAAAATCCGTGAATGCCATATACCAATGATGTTGTAATTAGCGCATTAATTGCCATTCCTAAAACAATCAGCGGATAAGTTCGTGCTTCTTTTCCATATAGTTTAGCGACTAGTATACAGCCAAGGGGCACCGAAAATAAAAAGGGCACCCAAAAGCAAATACCATAGATTGCTAATTTTGATTTTAAAATAAAAATAAAGCGATTTAACTTTGTAAATATTTTCTTTTTTTTGATTTCTTTTCCTTGTTGAACCAATAAGTCCTCTTTTTTTAATCTTCTTTTTTGGGCCCATTGAATCACAAATTCACTAGCGAAATAGAAAAATGCAGCACTTATAGAACCGCCTAAAAATGCGGCTAAGAAGGTTTCTATAAACGATAAACCTAAACCTGGTCCAGGAATTGTTGAAACGCTAAATTTAACGGTAGCGAGAAAAAAAATGCTTGATAAACCCGCTAAATTCATATCTTAACTCCATAAGCTAAATCTCCTGCATCTCCAAGTCCCGGAACGATATAAGATTGAGCGGTTAATTCTAAATCGATGGCAGCTACAAAAATCTCTGTGTTTTTTGGAAAATGTTTTTTGATAAAAATTATGGCTTCATTTGTTGCAATTGCTGATGCAATAAAAATTTTACTTGGCTTCGAGATTTTAGCGAGCGCCTTGTAAACAGCAACCATTGAATTTCCCGTTGCCAACATTGGATCACTGATAATCCAAATTTTTCCTTTCATTTCTGGAATAGCAATGTATTCGACATAAATCTCAAATTCTTCGGGTGTTGTATGTTTTCTATAGGCAGAAACAAATGCACTTTCAGAATGATCAAAAACATTCAAAAGACCATTGTGCATCGCTAGGCCAGCTCTTAAAATTGTACATAAAATAGGTTTTTCTTGTGGAATATTTTCAATAGAAATCCCCAATGGAGTTTTTACTTCTATTTTTTTATAGGCTAGTTTTTTTGAAATTTCAAAGCCAATAAATTCAGCAATTCGCTCTATGTTTTTTCTAAACCTCAGCGGATCTTCTTGAATTTTTTCATCACGGATTTCTGCCATGTATTGATTCAAAATAGAATTGGTTTTACTAAGGTCCGTAAGCATTTATTTCTGAGTTTTAATGTTGTTTACAGTTTATTGTTTTATGAGTTCTTTGGTATAAACTCTTTGATTGGTAATGATTTTTACAATATAAGTTCCGGAATTTACAGCACTTAAATCAATAAAAGATTCCGCAAAATATTGAGAAGCATTCATTTCTTCGGAATAAATTTTTCTACCCATCAAATCGTAGATTTCAATGGAGGCCTGTTCATTTACCGCACCATTTACTTCAATTGTTGTCATGCCATTCGTTGGATTCGGAAATATAGCAATTTTATGTTCTAAATTAGTTTCATCTATGCCTAGTTCAAATCCAACAGAGAAATCATAGCGGTGATAAGATCCAAAATCTCCAGGAAAAAATTCAATATAAGTTCCGCCTACTTTTCGTAAGCGCATTGTCCCTGCTGTTTCTCCTTCAACTTGGGCAGAATACCAAAAAGATAAACCATCATCATCAGTATCTTCAATAATAATAGAATAACATCCCGGAGCCAAATCGAATGTATCTTTATACTGCGTTTGATTTGTTAAATTGTTTCTTTCAAAGAGAATATTTCCGGCATTGTCAATCATTCTATAATTGTTTTCACTTGCTTTATTATTGGTAGTTAACCAGATAAAAAAAGCTCCATCAATACGTTCTGGCGCATCAAATTTTGTTGTTTTCACACTGTTATTTTGGTATTCATCGTTTCCGAAATTCCCATTAACATCTCGAACATAAGCAGTGAATGTCATATTGCTACCTAAATCTGTCCACCAGGAATTATTTGTAACTGGAATTTCAACAACGGTTTCTTCTAGGAAATTCAGGTTTCCTGTCCAGTTGAAT